>CAZEOY010000081.1:0-9729 GCA_964513835.1 uncultured Syntrophobacteraceae bacterium | reverse complement strand
GAAAGGCTGCCCCTTGAGGTCCAGGGAAACCCGAATCGTCAAGCCGTCAAGATTGCCGCGTTCTATCCAGGGCGACGCCGGACCCGCCCTCTGCGAAAACCAGATGACATAATTGCACTGGAGAATGGGATTGCCGCGCAGGAAGCCATGAGAAACGTAGGTGTAGACAGTGGGATCGTTGCCATCGGCGCGGGGAGCCGCCGAGCCTCTGGATACGGCGGCCGGACGGTCATAGGAGCCCGCCACATCCACGAGGAACTCGGGAGCAAAGCCTTTCAATACCTCTGACTCCTGTTCGGAGTCCAGTAAAGGGATGGAGAGAGGGTTGCGTGACGCTGAATCGATCCACTCCGCCAGAACGGCAGAATTCAGACCCGAGGTCGCCTCCGGAACGAACCGTTGAAGAACCCCGCGAACGGGCAACCGGCTCAGATCCTTCTCGAACCATTTCCCGACCCGCCCACGAACCCGCAGAGTCACGACGGCCACGGGAATGGAGGCCAATGGATGGAGTCCCGCCACTCTCATGCCCAGCGAGTATTCATCGGGGACCTCGACCTGATCCTTCAGGATCTCAAAAAACAGGGACCGGGAGCGATCGTGGACATACAACTGCTCTGAGCAGGCATAGACCCGCTCCATCAGCTTCGAGCGGTCAGGAGCCGGCTCCGCTGCGAAAAGAGCATTGTCCCAATTCCCTTCGGGAAGATTCCGCAGCTCCTTCTGCCTCGACTGGAGATCCGATCTCCGCATGAGGTCCACCCACTGGTCCAGCTCAGCTTCCGTTCGAGCCCTTCCCGCCAGAGCAGCCAGGAACCGGTTGGCCCGAAGATACGGAAAACCGGGAATCACCGCCATGGAAGCGTCATGGACTCCGGCCTCCCAGACCATCCGGTCCAGCCGGGAGAAGAGCTCCGTACAATCCGCCGGACGTTCCAATGCATTTTGAATCTGCTGGGATGTGAGGGTGGCACACCCCGCCACCATCCATGCGACAAGGAAAACAAATGGAATGAATAAATTACGGCGAACGAGCACCTGCATCACCTCCACGCCCACTACGAACCAGACTCATCCCATGTCGGGGGACCGAAGAAGCCCACTCCCTCCTGGTTTCGACTGTCCTGGTAAACATGCAGGAGTTGACCCTTTCGGCACGTAGGCACATGAACGACCTTGATGGCTCCGGGCGGCAGCGCCGAATCGGGCACAAAGGAGCTCAAAACGTTGGAGGCACTTGTGAAGAAGGCTTCATCGAAAATGGTGGCCGGATCATCAGGAAAGACCGCCACCGGCGTGATGTTGGCTTCCACAAGATCATTGAAGAAATGGGTTCCATACGAAACCTCGGGGGTCACCCCTCCCTCCTCGAAGGCGAGCTCACCAAGGATGAGCGTATGATTGATGTCTTCGTAGCCCACCTTCACGCCGATGTTGATGTCATTGGTCCCCCATCGTGAGGGACCGAAGAGCGCATAGCGCTTCCCTTTGAGCATCCGGTTCAGTCTTCCGACCACCTTGCCCACAGCTATTCTTTCTTCGTAGCTCTCAAGTTTCTGATAAGCTTTGGGGTCGACGAGAACAACATACTCGATGTCCCGTGTCACGGCGTTTCCGACCCCCCGTTGATTGGTAAAGAGGATCGAATCGGGCGAAATGTCCCGAGGCACCGTCACCTGCCCGATGTCCTCCCGGGTGGCCAAGGAACGACACTGAAGAAGATAAAGCCTGTCATCGTCCCAGGCAAATTCGAGATCCACAGGGCGACTGTAGGCCAACTCCAGCATTTTGAGAACCTTGCGCATGAGCCCGACAAACGGCGTCTTTGCAAAGAAACCGTCAAAGGTGATGCAGCTTCTCTCTAACGGAATCGCCTGCCCGCGAAAGACCTGGGACGAAAGATGGTCTCCCTCTTCCACTGAAAGGGCCAGGTGAGCCTCCGGGTGAGGTGCCCTCTCCAGCAGGTCACAATAGGGCAGTGTCTCGAGTTTTCGAGTTCTTAGGTTCAAAACATCCACCATCCGCTGGGAATACTTCACGACCTGTTGAACGGCCACCTCCGGGCGGAGTGTGGGATGGCTGAGGGCGATCATCCGCGGGTAGTCCGGCTCGACCCGGTCCACAGCCCGGGTGCCAAGCCCCAGAACGATCCGTACGAGGCCTTCCTCCCGCCGAATCCTGGGCGTCCAAGGGTGCATGTTCTGAGAAAATGCGACACCTCCGGCGAAGGGGTAAAAGTAATCTCCAAAACGCCGGCCCACCACCTTTTGTACCAGGACGCTCATGCGCTCATCGAAGTCCAGGAGATCGTGGTCGCGGCGGTACAAGATGGCCCCAGGGCTGAAGACGCTCACAAAAACACGCTTATAGGCCTTGACGAATTCAGCCGTTCGGCTTTCGAGGTCCCCCTGGTTGGCCACGAAAACAGACTCGTATTTGCCCGAAAACGCATACCCGATGTTGTCTTCGAGAAGGCTCGATGAGCGCACGATCAGCGGATGCTCCCCCACGTCCGCAAGAAATGCTCTGAAGTCATCCATGACGTCCGCCGGAAAGGAAGCCTTTTCCACCACGGACGCCATTTTTCCGTAATCATCCTGGAGCTGCTCACCGGTTTTGTATTTCTGGCTGTGGAGGGAGTAGAAGTGGTTATAGTCGATAAAATCCGCGAGAATCCCTGAACTGAAATAGTGTGATTCCGGGACGGCCACCCTCTGCTCGATTTCCGGATCTCTCTCGGAGAGCTTGGGCAGCACCACACAACGAGCCAGCAGAAGCCCCGCCGATTTGCCGCCGATCTTTCCGGACCGGCGCGGAGTCCAATGGGAGGTGTTTAACATCTCATCCACATCGCGCAACGTGATGAAATGTTTGGCGACGCCAATGAAGGGAAGCTGGTTGGAGATAAAGTGATCGATGAGAGCCACCCGGACTCCTTCGACCTCCGCAGAGGGGAGGTGGAGCGTTCCCTGGGGAATGTTGGTGAGCTCTTTCAGTGCCTGCCGGATTTCAGCGGAAGTGACTCCTTCGGCGTTGACCACTCGCTGCAGCTTTCGAAATGCGTCGCGCTTGCGGGCCAGATTGATATGATTATCGATTTCGGAGTCGCTGAAATGCTTGGCAAACAGGAAATCGACCAAGGCGTCCCGATACTCGTGGATCGTGCTGGCGTCGGGCGCTGTTTCGAATCCCTCCAGCAGCATTTGGACCTGTTGAGCCATCGTTTCTTCCGTCAGGATCTTAAGGTCCATCAGCCTGTCGAGGAAAACTTGACGGAATTCCTCGAGAAGATGCGGGTGCCGCATCATGCTCTGGTACAACCGATAGGCCCTGAGCAGGTCTTTCATCATGGATCTTCACTCCGAATCCCAGGATTGGAATTCAGTCTTGAGCGTCAATTCTCAATCCCTCCCGCCGCGGTAGGCAGTCTTGACAGTGGGAAGCAATTCGCAGTTCTCGGGCAGACTTCCCGACTGTATCGCCACGTCGATGGTGATTCCGCCTCTGGCGTTCCAGAGTCCGATCACTCGCAGAAAGTGGGGGGTCAACGCATCCTGGAGCCTTTTGTGGATGTATACCGTGCACGCTTCGTGGAAGGTGCCGTGGTTTCGGAAGCTCCCCAGGAAGAGCTTGAAAGACTTGCTTTCCACCAGTTTTTCCGCTGGGACATAATCCACCACGAGGGTTCCAAAGTCGGGCTGTCCCGTGATGGGGCAAAGCGTCGTGAGCTCCGGCGCCGTCAGACGGACGACATAAAGACTTCCGGGATGAGGATTTGAAAAGGTCTCCAGGATGGCATCATCCGGATTTCGGGTCCATTCCACCTGCCGCCCCAATTGTGTCAGACTCTCGATCCCTTCATCCATCATTCCCATCCCATGCTCATTTGTTGTTTCATCGATTTCGGTTCACAGCCTCCCCCCGCCCGCACCCTACGCTCAACGTCCGTCAAAGGGCCTCAGGGAGAGGTCCATGGGGAGTATTGTGTCGGATCGGAAACTCCCGCCTCCCGGAAACCCTTCCGACGCAGGAGGCAACTGTCACAACGCCCACAGGCGAGTCCCCGCTCGTCCGGATCGTAACATGAGTGGGTCAGACTGTAATCCACCCCGAGCTCCATGCCTTTGCGTATGATGTCCGCTTTGCTCAGTCGGATCAGTGGGGCATGAATCCGCATCTTGAGCCTTCCTTCCACTGTTTCCCGCGTTGCCAGGTTGGCCATGTGCGTGAAGGCTTCGATGTACTCGGGGCGGCAGTCAGGATATCCGGAGTAGTCGAGTGCGTTCACCCCGATGAAGATGTCCGCGGCTTTCAGCACCTCCGCCCAAGCCAGGCCGAAGGACAAGAAGATGGTGTTGCGAGCGGGCACATAGGTCAATGGAATGCTTCCGCCCATCTCTCCCGGGGCATTGTCCTTGGGCACCGGAATATCCGCCGCGGTAAGAGCCGATCCCCCGATCCTTTCCAGGGGCAATTCCAATATCATGTGCTCCCTCACGTTCATGGCCGAAGCCACACGCCTTGCCGATTCCACTTCAACCCGATGCCGCTGGTGGTAGAAGAAGCTCAGGGCATAGGGCTCGAACCCCTCACGGTCTGCAATGGCAAGGCACGTGGTCGAGTCCACCCCACCCGAGAAAAGCACCACTGCTTTGGGTCTATCCGTTTGATCCATGAATCATCCTTCTCCGTACCGCATTGCTGCATCCGCCTGAGGAGTCTTTTCAGACTCCCCGTTGATCGGGTTCCCAGATGACTTTGTGCAGCTGCAGGTTGAGCCGCACGCGAAGACGATCATCAAGGATCCACTCGCCAAGAGTCCTGGGAGGAACTCGACCGAAGACGGGCGAAAAGTTCACGCAAATCCCTTTCCGGGAGGGATCGTCTTCTAGTCTCCTGGCGAGCCCTCTGGCGAACTCATAGTCTTCCCTGTCCGCAATGACGAACTTCAGCTCGTCCTTACTTCGCAGCCGTCCAATATTGGCGTAATCGTTGGCATCCATTTCGCCGCTCGACGGACACTTCAAGTCGACAATCCTTGTACAACGGGGATCAAGAGGGGATATGTCACAGCTTCCATTGGTTTCCACCAATACCTTGAATCCTTTGTTCAGTAGAGCTTCAACCAGGATGGGGGTTTCCGGTTGGATGAGCGGTTCTCCTCCCGTAATCTCAACCAGGGGGCAGTTGAAGGTTTCTACGCTTGCCAGGATCTGCGCGACGGTCACCGCTTCCCCCTCTTCATAGGCGTAGCGCGTGTCGCAATAGGTGCAGCGCAGGTTGCATCCCGTGAGCCTTACAAACACGCAAGGCCACCCGGCGTGGGAAGATTCACCCTGGATACTGTGGAAAAGCTCGTTGACAACAAGCAATTTAGATCCCTTCTTAGGGGGTCTGTGGCCGACCTGCGGAGCTGGAGCGCCATGGTCCGATAACGATCCGCGCCGCCGTCAACCCGCACGCGCCGCCATTCCACTCCTCAAAGAACCACGGACTTCGGTTCAGGGTGTGAGGGGAAAACGGCAAGGAAATTCCCGGCAAAATGCGGAAAAAAGGATGAATTTCGCACTTGAAACCCCGAAAAATACTTATATCATAAGGCGAATCGTTGTGAGGCATTGGCAACCCCGTCGAGAGATCCTGTGATGAGAGTGACCCACGCGAGTTCGCAAGCTCGGTTGCCCGGATACTTGCTGATCATCTTGTGCATCAGCGTGCTTCCGGCGTGCAGTCAGTCGGTCAACCATCCCGTCTACTGGCCCTCTCCCCCTTCCCCCGCTCCTCAGTATGGTTATGATGCGCCCGCAAGTTATCCGCCGCAGTCGGACAGTACTCCCGCACCCAAGTCGGTGCGCGTCGTCGAGAAATGCCTCGTGGACGCCACACAATGCAGAACCATCATCCACGAAGTAGGACCTCTGGAGACTGTCTGGCGACTTTCCCGCATGTATGGGGTTCCCGCTCAGGAAATTTACGCCGCCAACAGAATGAGACAGGGCGACCCACTCCGCATTGGGCAAAAGCTTGTGATCCCCAACACAAAGACTTTGCGCCACGTCATACCGCTGTACCCTGGCGACCACTGGAAATACATTATCATACATCACACTGCAACGGACATCGGCAATGCGATTCTGGTCAACCGGTCGCATCATGACCGCGGTTTCTGGCATGGCCTCGGGTACCACTTCCTCATCGACAACGGCACGCTGGGCAAAGGCGATGGACAAATCGAGGTTTCTCCACGCTGGATCAAACAGCAGGAAGGTGCACACTGCAAGGCAAGCGGTATGAATTCGAAAAGCATTGGAGTCGCACTGGTCGGGAATTTCAACGATGCGCTCCCGACCAGCAAGCAGATGGATTCACTGGCCTATCTTCTCAAGACGCTGATGCAGCAGTACCGCATCGCTCCGTCTCAAGTCATGGGCCACAGAGACGTGGATGGAGCCAGTACGGATTGCCCTGGCAAGAGATTCCCGTGGTCGAACCTGCGCCAGTGTTTGAGCGTCTACTGATGCTCAAGACAGGGTAAGGGCCATGTCCGTCCCATGTTTTGCAGTCGAAAAGCTGATTCACTTTTAGCCGTTCTTCATATATATTTTAAATATTAGAATCGTCCCGCATAAGCTTGAATGTCCAGCCGTGAAGATTGGATCTCCGGCACCATCAAATCCGGAGAAGGGCATAAGCCCTGCATTCAGGTTCAGCGGCATGGTCGCGCGAGCGGGGCGAGCCAAACATTCATTCTACACGTTGATTACTCTGAGGAGGATGAAGGAGACTGCTATGAATGAGCTCCTGGCCCCGGGCGGAAGTCTGGAAATGGTTGAAGCGGTATTCACCCAGGGCGCTGATGCGGTTTATGTAGGCTCCAAAGGCTTCAGCAGGCGTAAATGCGCGTGGGAAATGGAAGATTCACAGATTCGCGAAGCCATCGAGCTATCCAGGCCGAGCGGCAAAAAGGTGCGCATCGCCCTCAACGCTGAAATCCCTGCCGAAAAATCCATGATTCTCATGGGTAAGATCGCCAAGTACGCTGCGTGGGGAGCTGAGGGGCTCATCATCAAAACACCATCCGTCATGCAAATGGCGCAGAAGAATTTCCCGCAACTCGTCCTTCATGCCAGCGTGGGCTGCAACATTCAGACGCCGGCACAGATTGCCGAGTTCAATCGCTATGGAGCTTCCCAGATCGTTGCCAGCACCGAGATCAACACCGTCGAAAGGCTCAGAGCATTCAAAGCTGCTGCTGATGCCGAGGGGGTTTTCACAGAGGTCCTTGTTCACGGAAACCGCTGTGTCGGAGGTGTCGGGAACTGCGTGTTTCACGAATTGATCAGCGACTCGTACATCAAAAGAATCTACCATGATGAGGACGGCAACGAAGTCGTTGAATTCGAAGGCTGGCCCGATCGCAGCGGCAGCTGCTTCCGCCTGTGCCTTCTGACCGATGCTCAGAGGATTAAGGTTCTCAAACAGAGAGGGCGCAAAGAAGAAGAAATCCGATCCATCAACGACACGATTCGCCGGCACCCCAATGTGGCGTTTGCCATCAACGGGAAAGAACTCTGGGAGTACATGGATCTCGGTCTTCACACCCTCAAGGTGCAGGGCCGCGAGTATTCGGTCGGACTTATCTCCCGAATGATCTTCTTATACCGCACCATGATCGATGCCCACGCAGCCGGGAAATCCCATGACCACCCCGACATTCTCCCCCTGCAGCGTGAATTGGATGAAATCGCACTGGACCGCGATCGCGTTCGCATGGAGAAATCCCGCGAGCTGCACCGGAATATTAAAGGGCTTTATGCCTAGTGTGCCTCCGTGGCACAGAGTCCATGCCTTAGCCTGGAAGGTTTGCCCGTCCAGCCGCTGATGCCTCAGCAGGGTGGGCAATTTTCTTGGTACGAGCCGAAATGCATGCCAACCGTCCGGGGCACCCCTCTTCTCCGCTGAGTCGTATCCCTCGGAGTTCCCCTGCCATCTTTGTACCTTGGCATCCGCGGCGTGACAAGTCAGGGCACCAGTACCGCCGCCCAATTCTTTAACCGATTGCTCTCTAGCTCGGGAACCGGCTGATCTGAGCAGTCACTTGCGCCCGGCGGTACTAAAGCTTTTTGAGCAAAGGGAGTGCAGCTCTGAATTCCGAGGTCCCCGCCCGATTCAACAATTCGAAAATGATCATCTCCGTCGAGCTGATCACCGCACCCGCATTCTCCAGCCTCCTCAGGCCGATCTCCCAGTTGAACCGACTCCTCGATGCCACGGCATCCGCTGCCACGTGCACTCGGTATCCCAACCGCATTGCGTGGGCGGCCGTGTGAAAGATACAGACATGCGTCTCCAGACCCGCAACGAGCAGGGTGCGACGCTCACTGGCCATGACAGCCTCAGCAATTCCCTCGTTTTCAAAAGAGCTGAACTCTAACTTGTTGAGAACTCTGGGCTGCGGAACCATACCCAGAAGCTCAGGCAGAAAACCACCGAGCTTCTCGGAGTTATGGACTGTGAAAACCACAGGGATGTCGAAGATTCCGGCAATTTCAAGAAGAGCTGCCGCATTCCTTCTAAGCCTCGAAGCCTCGTCACATGGTTCCAGCAGCAGTGCCTGAATGTCAACCATCAGCAAGAGACAGTCTTCAGGCTGGATGAATTCGCTGTGTGGATTGGGCATGCCTGATCCTTCAACGGGTCTCAAACGACGTTTTTGGACTTTTCCTCTACGCAGATTCTGCCGGCCACTCTCTCCCGGCAGACCACCACCTTCTCGCCATCACCTGCTGCGGGCCGGGGGTTGATTCTGCTCGAAGCTGGAGAATTCGTCAAGAGGCTGCAGAGGTCGCTGAAAAGCGGCAGTGTGCGTACAAAAAAAGGCGGCGAGGAGCCCCCCCCGCCGCCTTCACTCACGTATTGGCTGGAAAGACTACTTGATCAACGGAACGATGAGCAGGGCCACGATGTTGATAACCTTGATCATCGGGTTGATGGCAGGACCGGCCGTGTCCTTGTACGGGTCGCCTACGGTATCGCCGGTGACGGCTGACTTGTGAGCCTCGGAGCCCTTGCCGCCGTATGCGCCGTCTTCGATGTACTTCTTGGCATTATCCCAGGCACCGCCTCCACTCGTCATGGCAATGGCCAGGAAGAGACCGGTGATGATGCTGCCGATGAGCACGCCGCCAAGAGCTTCTTTCCCAATCAGGAAACCGACGAGAACCGGAGCAGCCACGGGGATCAGAGCGGGAAGCATCATCTGCTGAATGGCGCTCTTGGTCACGATGTCCACGCACTTGCCATATTCGGGGCGAGCCGTGCCTTCCATGATGCCGGGAATTTCGCGGAACTGACGGCGAACTTCCTCAACAACGCCACCTGCCGCCTTACCCACGGCTTCCATGAGGAGCGAGCCGAAGTAGTAGGGAAGCAGACCGCCGATGAAGAGGCCCACGAGAACCTTCGGGTTGGAGAGATCGAATGCCAGGGTTTCGCCGAAGGAACGGGAATACTCGGCAAAGAGAACCAGGGCGGCCAGACCGGCGGAACCGATGGCGTAACCCTTGGTCACGGCTTTCGTCGTGTTGCCCACTGCGTCCAGAGGATCCGTGATGTTGCGCACCTCTTCGGGAAGCTCGGCCATCTCGGCAATACCACCGGCGTTGTCCGTGATGGGGCCGTAGGAGTCAATGGCCACGACAATACCCGTCATGGAGAGCATGGCCACGG
>CAZEOY010000080.1:0-9748 GCA_964513835.1 uncultured Syntrophobacteraceae bacterium | reverse complement strand
CGGTCTGAACCTCCACCGAGGCCCGATCTCAGCGGGCTGAGGCACAAAAGTTCGCCGGCAGGCTGGTCGATACTGGATCGACTTGTCAGGGCGCTCACCGTGGGAAATCGTGGCGATTTGCGTTTCTGGCTGGCGCTGCGCTTTCCGGCGATGGATTCGACAACCTGCCTGAAGCTTTCGCCATCAGAGAGGAATCTGCCTGGTTGGTTTTCTGGGAAGGTGTTCTGCATTCAAATCTGCCGATCAGATCAATGGGTTGTAGGATCAGGGGGTCGCATGCAACAAAGAAAATGAATCGTTCTTCCTCTCTCGCCTGAGCCCTTGAAGCTTTCCACCGCTATTCAAGAGCCTTGAAGCGCCATGAAGCCAGTCAACTGTTGGTGAACTGACTCAACATTCCAGGGTCGTGCCTCAACCGATCCGTTTGTTTCCCATAGATCGGCGCAAGGACTCAAGAACAGTAGAGAAATGGAGTGGTGTTGCAGCACGATGTGCGTAAAACGCCTGAGTTGCATACCTACACCCTCTCTGGCAGGATAAGTCCGCTGCTCATTCCATGCACCCCCATTCCTGCGTGGACGAGAATCACCGGAGGCCGGAGAGCCGCCGGACCACCCGCTCAGCCGACCGTGTTGAAAGGACGTAATGGGTAAGACATCGCTCGGACCTTCTCCCTTCAATCTCCCGAACATTCGTGGGTTTATCGCTTTCCGACTGTTCTTCAATGCACGATTCTACTATCCGGTTTTCACCGTTTTGTTTCTTGATTTCGGTCTGAGCCTTTCACAGTTCGCCCTGCTCAATACCGCCTGGGCGCTGACCATCGTGGGCTTGGAAGTCCCTTCCGGGGCGCTCGCCGATCTGATCGGGCGGAAGAAACTGCTCATCGTCAGCGCCGGGCTCATGATCCTCGAAATGGGACTGCTGGTTCTGGCTCCGCGCGAGCCACCCGATCTGCTTTTCGCCGTGTTTCTGGCCAACCGTTTTCTCAGCGGGGCGGCGGAAGCCGCAGCAAGTGGAGCTGACGAGGCACTCGCCTATGATTCGCTCAAGGATCAAGGACTGACCGACCACTGGGGCAGGGTGCTCGAGGTGCAGATGCGGGTCCAGTCCTTGGGGTATATTGTTGTGATGATCCTGGGGGCAGCGGTCTACGATCCTGTCTTTGTGGGACGGGTCTTGCGCTGGTCCGGGTGGGGTATGGAGGTCACGCAAGGGGACACATTAAAGCTGCCCGTGGTTCTGACCCTCATCATGGGGCTGGCAACCCTTGCGGTGGCCTTGAAGCTGCAGGAAGCTCATCGAGCCACGCCCCACCCATGCAGCTTCCCGGAAGGGTGCGGGCGATCGATTGTCGGAGCATTCAGGGTAACCTTCTCAGCAGGGAAATGGATCCTGGGGACTCCTTTTGCACTGGTGACGATTCTGACCGGCCTTCTTTTCGATCACGTGATCCGCATGGTGATCACGCTCAACAGTCAGTACTATCGGATCATAGGCATTCCCGAGGCGGCATTCGGAATCATAGGCTCCTGTATCGCAATCCTTGGAGTTTTTATTCCACGTCTGGCGCGAAAGCTGGTTCAGAGGCGATCGCCTCCGTTCAACGCCATGATCATGTTTGTGATCACCTCAGTCGGGCTTACAGGGATTGCACTGGTTATTCCCTGGTTCGGCCTGCTGCCGGTGATCCTGCTCTTCTGTGTGATGTTCATGATGAATCTCTTCATCAGTCAATACCTGAACCAGATCACCGAATCGCACCAGCGGGCCACCGTCCTGAGCTTCAAAGGCCTCAGCTTCAATCTGGCTTACGCAGCCATCGGGCTGCTCTACTCCCTGCTCATCGCCGTGCTCAAAGGCCGGGCCGTGGCTGTGCCGACTGATGCGGCGACCGGTCTGGAGAATCTGGCCTTCGTTTCATCCCTCATGTGGTTTCCGGTCTACTTCTGCGTGGGTTTTGGGGTCCTCGTGTTGTTTGCTCGAAATCGTCTCAAGGACTCATAGCGATGGCCTCAGGGAGAGGATGACGCCTCGGTTTCGAAGGGAAGCTCGGGACGGGCCGCCCATTTGGTCCACCCTGCATCGTGGCAAAGCACCTTCAGGTATCCCAGAAAGTGCTTCAGAACAAAAAAGGTCTGGCCGGCCTGATGACCCGTGCGGCAGTGAACGATCACCGCAGCCTCCCATGATGGAATGATCCCGGCGCAGGCCGCTGCCAGCTCGTCCGTGGGCTTGAAGAGAGCGATGCCGTCCTTCTTCGAGACATCCGCCGTGAAGGGTTGGTTGACCGCCCCCGGGATGTGGCCCGCCCACAACGAAGGATGAAAAGACACCCAGCTGTTCATGGCGGTATCGTGCTCGAAATACTGGGGCGCTTCGGGGAGTCCGCCCAGGACCGCGCGGATGAAACCGGCTCGATTGGTGTAGCGAAAACAAGGATTCGAGCGCCTTTCCCCGCCGATGGTGGATGTGGGCTGGTCGCTCAGATGGGTCCCACACAGGGACCCGGCTCCACGGGCCGGGAAGATCTTCGCGAATTCCGGAACCTTGGCGAGCTTGTTCGTCCAGGTGTCGTACGCCATGGAGGCCAGGGCCGCAGCCGAGAGGGGGCATCCCGCGGCCTTTGCCATATCCATGTGCCCTGCCGCAAAATCGGCGTGAAAATGGGTGAGGTGGACTCCCATGATTTACCTGGACCACCTTGAGGCCCGAAAAATCGTGGGTATCCACCACAGCATGCTGGCTTTCAAGGATTCATTCGGGTCAGTCGCACCTCCCCATTGTCAGGAGACCATGTATCCACAGTTGTAAATGGCAGGGCCGGGTTGCGCCCCGGCCAAGCTGCGGCAGCCGGCTCGGAAGGGAGCTATGGAAATCCGGCCTACGATGATTAAAAGAAAAAGAGCTTCAGTTTCAAAGGGATCACACGTTGAGCAGCAAGAGCCTTTGGAAAACGGTCTCCTGAAGCCATCAAACCTGGCCAGGTTTGAAGAAGTCAGGAAGCATTCGAATTGGCTTTGCTTCTTCAAGAGGTCCTGCGATCAAGGGAGATCAGTGGATGATACAATGGAGTGGAAGGACCCTGATCGTCACCGGCGCGTCCATGGGTATTGGTCGGGCGCTGGCGTTGGTGCTTGCAGAAAATGGAGTCAGCCTGGTCTTGAATGCACGTCACGATGAACCCCTCAACCAGGTTGTTGAGGCCTGTTCAAATCATGGGGTTCGAGTCCGTTCCCTGGCGGGAAGTGCAGGCGACGGGGCAACGGCCATGAGACTGTGCGAAGAAGCTGTGCGCCTGGGAGAATTCTACGGATTCATTCATGTGGCCGGCGTTCTGCACCCCGGGCCGAACATCTGGGAGCTTTCCGAAGGTCAGTTCCGGGATGTATTCGAGGCCAGCGTGAAAGCTGCATTTCAGCTCATTCGAACGGCTGTGCCCAGGCTCAGGGACCAGGGTGAAGGACTTGCCGTCTTCTTCGGCTCCGGCGCTTCGGAACGGAGTGTGCCGGGGATTGGGGCCTACTGCGCGGCCAAGGCCGCCGAAGAGCGGCTGGCGTTGCAGGTGGCCGAGGAGGCTCCCGAGATCACGACCTTCATCTACCGGCCGGGAGTTGTCGAGACCCGCATGCAGCAGACTGCGCGTGAGGCATCGGGAGGTGCTGCGGCGGAGCTGCGCGCCATTTTTCGCGGGTTCAGGGATCGCGGTGAGTTGATCACTCCTGAAGAGTCAGCTCGAGCGCTGGTCAACATTCTCTCAGGGAATCCGAGGCGGTTCCAGGGAGGGATCGCCACGGCGAAGGACGGTATGGACTGATGCTCGTGGGGTGCATGGGCATGAGCGCGAGCTCTAACACCACAGGAATTGTCGATCGATGGCCCCTGGAAGGCACTTTTGCTTGCTCCCGGGAACTGATATTGGCGCCCATAGGGTGCATCGAGGCCACGCCAGCCGTCGTCGGTGGCACCTGAGGTGTTCTGGGCCAGTGATGGATGTGTTCGAAGAGAAGGAGTCAGCCATGAAAATCTTCGTACTCTTGATGAGCGCGTTCCTCTGGACTTCGGTTTGCGATGCCGCCGTCAAAGGGGAAAAGGTGGAATACAAGCACGGCGACATCATACTGGAAGGATACCTGGCTTATGATGATGGTTCGAAGGAGGCTCGCCCCGGGGTTCTGGTCGTTCACGAGTGGTACGGGCTGAACGATTATGCAATGAAGCGCGCGGATCAACTGGCGGAGCTCGGTTACGTGGCCTTTGCTCTCGACATGTACGGGAAGGGAGTGAGGGCCGCCGGCAACGATGAAGCGGGAGCGCTGGCCGGGAAGTACAAAAGCGATCGCCCCCTGATGCGGGCCCGTGCTCAGGCGGGACTGGACGTTCTCAAAAAGTACAGCCTGGTGGATCCCAGGCGCGTGGCGGCCATCGGCTACTGCTTCGGAGGGACCACAGTGCTGGAGATGGCCAGGGCGGGAGCCGATGTGGCCGGGGTGGTGAGCTTCCACGGCGGGCTGGACACGCCGGAACCGCAGTCCACATCGACCATCAAAACCAAGGTCCTGGTCCTGCACGGCGCCGACGATCCCCTGGTGCCCCCGAAGGAGATTGCGGTGTTCCACGAGGAGATGCAGCGATCCGGAGCCGACTGGCAGATGATGTACTACGGGGGCGCCGTCCACAGCTTCACGAATCAGCAGGCGGGATTCGACCCTTCCAAGGGGGTGGCGTACAACGAAAGAGCCGACCGACGCTCATGGGAGGTCATGAAGCTATTCTTCGCTGAGGTTTTCAAATGACGTGCGGGAATGACGATTCATTCGGTCACTCAATTGTGTTGAGTCGCGCTGGACAATGAAACAGCCCATGCTCGGGCTTGTTTTCAACTTGAGACTTGAAAGCTGAAACTTGAAGCTCCGCAGAGCGGATCATTTTCCAGGAGGCCCTAACACCCATGTCCCCTGACAAAGCCAATGGTTCCGAGAAAACAGGCTGGAATTTCGACAACACCTATGCCCGTTTGCCGGATATCTTCCATGCGCGTCTGAGCCCGGTTCCCGTGCGTGAGCCGCGCCTGGCGATGTTGAACCGGTCGCTTGCAGGGTCGTTGGGGTTGAGCATCGAAGCACTGGCGGCCGAGGATGGCATTTCCGTTCTTTCGGGCAACCGGATCCCAGGTGGGGCGGAGCCCATAGCGCAGGCGTATGCGGGCCACCAGTTCGGGTACTTTACCATGCTGGGCGACGGCCGGGCGATCCTGCTGGGTGAGCACGTCACACCCGGGGGAGAGCGCTTCGACATCCAGCTCAAAGGCTCCGGCCGAACGCCCTTTTCACGCCTCGGCGACGGCCGTGCAGCGCTGGGACCGATGCTCCGGGAGTACATCATCAGCGAGTCCATGCACGCCCTGGGCATTCCCACAAGCCGCAGCCTGGCCGTGGTCACGACGGGGGAGCCGGTGTTCCGGGAGACGGCGCTTCCGGGCGCGATTTTGACTCGCGTCTCATCCAGCCACATCCGCGTGGGAACGTTTGAATACGTGGCCAGACGGGCCGGTCGCGATGGCATTCGAATCCTCGCCGATTACACCCTGGGTCGCCACTACCCAGACCTCCGTTCCGCTGAAAACCCCTA
The DNA here is from genome assembly GCA_964513835.1 of uncultured Syntrophobacteraceae bacterium. Classification (GTDB taxonomy): domain Bacteria; phylum Desulfobacterota; class Syntrophobacteria; order Syntrophobacterales; family Syntrophobacteraceae; genus JALOOX01. The sequence continues at coordinate 4,117 of CAZEOY010000080.1, read as the reverse complement.
CCTCTCGCTTTTGGAGGAGGTGATGGAGCGGCAGGCGTCGCTCATTGCGAACTGGCTCCGGGTGGGCTTCATCCACGGGGTGATGAACACCGACAACATGGCCATCTCCGGCGAGACCATCGACTACGGCCCCTGTGCGTTCATGGACACCTACGATCCGGCCACGGTCTTCAGCTCCATCGACCAGGCCGGCCGCTATGCCTTCAACAACCAGCCCCACATGGCGCAATGGAACCTCGCCCGATTTGCCGAAACGCTGCTTCCGGTCCTCCATTCGGACCAGGCCAGAGCCATCCGGATCGCGGAGGAAGCGATCGGGTCGTTTCCGGAGAAATTCCGCCGCCATTGGCTGTCCATCATGCGGGCAAAACTGGGCTTGTTCACACAGGAGGCGGATGACCATTCCCTGGCGGAAGACCTGCTTGATGCCATGCATCGAAACGGCGCGGATTACACCAACACCTTCCGCGCTCTTGCCCCGGGAGGTTCGCCGGAGGCTTCTCTCTCCCGCGACGCAGCCTTCTCAGAATGGCTGGCTCGGTGGAAGGCCCGCCTTGCGCGGCAGCCTCAATCCATGGAATCCTCGGCCCAGCTCATGTGTTCCCACAACCCTGCGGTCATCCCCCGCAACCATCGGGTGGAGGAAGCGCTGGAGGCGGCCGTGGAGCGCGGGGACTTCGCGCCCATGAATCGACTCCTCGAGGTCTTGTCGAAACCCTACGACGATCCACCCGTACCGGACGTCTATCGCATGCCGCCCGCCCCTTCGGAGCGCGTCTATCAGACGTTTTGCGGAACGTGATCCAGCGGTCTGTTGGAAAAGCCTTGCAGCAGCCTCAAGCATAAAATATATTGAGAAATCAGGACGATGGGCGAATGCAATCCCCAACACGAACGCCGCCGGACTCTACCGATGCGCCATGCTGACACCCACAAGTCCCATCCTCCGTCCCGGAGATCAAGAGTGAGTGATTGGGCTGCAATCGGTTACTGCATTCCCATTGGTTTATTGCTCAGAGAAGATCATGAGAATGCGGGGATAAAGGAGGAGTCAAAAATGCGAGATCGGAACAGATCGCTGATCAGAGCTCTACTGGCAGGTACGCTTCGCTTCTGCTGTCAGGCATTTGTTTTGTCGCCTGTGTGCCTGATACGATGGCCGACGACCGCGGTCACAAGGGGAAGCACGTCGGCTGGAGCCTGTTCTCCAATTCCGAGCATGGAAAAGGTGATAAGGGAAATGAGCTCACCGGAGAGACCGCCGCATGGTGATTTGCCGCTTTGAATGCGCAGGGTGTTTCCCGCCTGACGAATAAGGCGCTCACAGGAACAAGGCATGAATGTATTTGAAGAGTTCAAACGGCTTGTGCTGGAGTTGGAGAAACAGGCTGTCCGGTATGCGCTCGTCGGAGGAGTCGCAATTTAAGAAGACGAGGGATTCGAAGCAAGACCGGGTGGATATCGAGATGCTTGAAGATGACAAAGATCGATAGGGTTCTCAGCAAGCTCAGCGAGCTTTACGAGTTCAATCGAAAGCTCAAGGCCTATAGAATTGAGGAAAAGGCCAACGAGAAAGCGCAGCGAACCGCCAAAGGAGAAGCTGATGCCAGACGAGAGGAAATCCGGCGATGCGGGCGATCCTTATGACCTGAACCGTTTCCTGCAGGCGCAAGAGGACGACTACCCGCGGGCACTTTCCGAGGTCAAGAGCGGTCGGAAGCGCTCTCACTGGATGTGGTACATCTTCCCGCAGCTTGAAGGGTTGGGATTCAGCCCGACCGCCAGGTTCTACTCGATCAAGAGCGTCGCGGAAGCCGGGGCATACCTGAACCACCCGGTTCTCGGGCGGCGGCTGACGGAGTGCTTCGAGGCAGCTCTGAGTGTCGAGGGGAAGTCCGCCCATGAGATCTTTGGGTCCCCCGACGATATGAAACTGAAGTCCTGCGCGACCCTGTTCGCTTACGTCTCGCCTCCGGGGTCGGTGTTCGAACGGCTGCTCGACAAGTATTTTCAGGGCGAACGCGACCGCAGCACGCTTCGTCTGCTGGGCGTCTCGAAGGAGGAGAAGTGATACGCCAGGATGCTGCTCAGAGGAGCCTGTGGTGAGTCCTGCCCACCTCATGGACTTCGTCCCTGACATGGAAGAGGGGAATCCATGTGGGGAGTCAAACGAGATTCTGTCGATTCATGGTTCATCCGAACCGGATGAATGGCGGTTGGCGGTCTGCTGGGGCAAGGCTTCCGCCGGTTTCTCGGGAATGGTTCGGACCACCAGCGCATTGGCGAAGAGCTCTTTCGCCAGCTTCTGTACTTCTTCCACGGTGACTTTGCGAATCAGGTCGGGGTAGCGCTTCTCATAGTCCCAGCCCATTCCCAGAACTTCATCCACGGCGGCATTGAAAGCCTGTGACGCAAGGCTTTCCTGGCTGAGATGATGCATGGTCAGGATCATGTCCTTGGCCGTTTCGAGCTCGCTGCCGGGGATGGGCTCTTCCTGGATCTTCTTGAGATGCCCCAGGATGACATTCTGAACCTTGTCCAGGTTGGTCAGGGTGGTCTGAGTGATGACGCCGAAATATCCGGCTCGCTTCCCGTAGAATGGCGTCGCTCCCACAATATAGACCAGATCCTCCTGGCCGCCGCGCAAGGCCTCGAAGAGGCGCCCGCCGGGATAAGATGTTCCGGCCAGTACGGCGTCGAGGACATCCAGAACCGGTCGCCGGTCACTGCCGATGTCGAGACCGTTGGTGCCGATGAAGAGGCTGGCCGACGTCTTCTCGGTCTGTTTTTCCACCGTTCGACTCGATTTGAGAGGCTGGGTTTCGTTGGGCCAGTCGGGGAGCGTGACGGGCTTTCCTTTCCATTCCCCGAAGAGCTTGATGAGCTTTGCCAGGAGGGGGCCCGAGTCGATGTCTCCGTAGACGGCGAGCACCGAATGGGATGGGTTCACCATATGTTGATAGAAAGCCAGAATGTCGTCTCTCCCGATGGCTTGAATGGACTCCGCGGTGCCGAGCCGGTCGCGCTCGTAAGGTGATTTCGAGAAATAGTTCCTCTTGAACAGCTGCACCAGTTCGTACTGCCAGCTCTCCTGCTGCTTCTGGATGGCGAGTGTAAACTCGTTGCGCTTCTTCTGGATCTCATCCTCCGGGAAGTGTGCATTCTGAACAACGTCGGACAGGACGCCGAGGGCGGTTTCCAGGTCCTCCCGGAGGACTCTGATGGAAACATGATACGTGTTGTTGTCCGATCGGCTCCCGATGGATCCACCAATGTCTTCGATGGCGCTCAGCAGTTCCAGCTTGCTCCGGGTGTGCGTCCCCGCGGTGAGCAGGGAGGCTGTGAAGGCCGACATCCCCGGATGTGAGGCAGGCTCCATGAGGAGGCCGCCGAGGCCGTAAAGCTGGATGTACACCACCGGAAGGGATGAATCCTCCTTCAAGACGACCTTGAGGCCGTTTTCCAGGGTGTGGAAAGACTCGCCGGCCTCGTCCGTTCGAGGTGCAGAGCCCGTTAGAACAGCCGTGGACTGGGCGCCGGAATTGTGGGGTCTCAAAACGGCTACGTTCATCCGCTCCTTGCGGAGGTAGGCACGAGCGACTTCGCGGATCTGCTCGGCGGTGACATTTCGAATCCCTTCCACGTAAGCTTCGTCAAAGTAGGGATCTCCCGTGTCGTAAAATGAGGAAGCCAGGGAAGAGGCGAGGGCTGAGGCGGTCTCCTTCCCGAAAATGTGACGGGCGATGGTGGTCTTTTTGGCTTTTTCGAGCTCCTGGGGGGACACCAGTTCGGTTTTGAACCGCTCGATCTCCTGTTCCACGCTGGTGAGAACTCCAGGCCAGTTCCGGGACGGAAGGGTCAGGGAGATGGTGAACTGCCCGTGGACGAAGCCCGGCGTCCAGTTGGACGCTCCCACGCCCAGAACCAGGCTCTCCCGCTCCTTGAGCCTCTGGTCGAGGCGCGAAGTCTGTCCTGCCCCCAGCAGAAAGGCCAGCACGTCGAGAGGGTACATGTCCGGGTTGTGCAGACTCACGGAGGGGAAGCCCAGCATGGCCTGGTGCAGTCGAGCGAGGTGAGATTCCTGCTCGGCCCAGCGCGGCCCGGTCTGGGCGGGCTC
>CAZEOY010000079.1:0-9753 GCA_964513835.1 uncultured Syntrophobacteraceae bacterium | reverse complement strand
AACGTTTCATGGTGCAGCCACTCCTCATCGGAGAGGGGTGGTTTCTTCATGGAAAGATGATGGTCTTTGCCTCCCTTGTTCTGTAGAATAGGCTGGACTTTACGTGAGGATTTCCACCCAAGGATAGAAATCCTCTGATGTTTCATTCTGCTCGATGGCAGAGGAATAGCCTCCCGGGAGCATACAGTTTCTCGGGTGTGTAGGGCCAAGGGGCTTTGACAACCACTTCTGGCGAAAGGCCGAGGATATGGGGCAGGATTCACCATTGCAGGCTCTGGATCTCAGGGACTATCCCTACGGTGGAGTCATTGTCAGGGAGGGCGATGACTCCTCATTTTTCTACGTCGTCCTCGACGGAGAAGTCCAGATCAGTGAACGGGGCAAGAACATTCGAGTCTTGAGCTCTCATGATATTTTTGGCCTGGAGAGCGTCGTTTTCAGAAGACCGAGCCTTTACACGGTGCGAGCCATCACGGATACGCGCGTGGCCACCTATTCACCCGACGCACTGGACCGGTTCATTCGAGAGAATCCGCGAATGGCGCTGAGCATTCTCTCATCGCTCCTCCATCAGCTGAGGGATACGACCCATACCCTGGCCGATGCATCCTCCGAGCTCTCCCTTGATGGTGTCAGGCTGAGCTTTTACGCCGACGGAGAGAAGATCATCGAGGAAGGCGGGATGGGTAAGGATTTCTATCGCCTGGTTTCCAGCGAAGGGGGGCTTCGGGTCACAAGCGGCGGAGAGGAAATTGCGTGGATCAGAAAGCCAGGGGAGTTTTTCGGTGAAATGGCCTGCTTTCTGAACGTCCCGCATCAGGCAACCGTGACCAGCGTGGGCGAGAGCGCCGTGGAAGTGTACGAATTCAATGACATTGAGCTGATCGCCAAGGATAACCCCGATTTGGTGCTCCAGATAATGCGGATCCTGCTGGAGCGGTTACGGGACCTTAACCCCCAGAAACCAAAGACCCTGCATTGAGATATGCCCATAACCTCCTCCTTTGAAGACAGCCCGCCGTATCTTTATGTTCACACGATCGGTTGCCAGATGAACGAATACGACTCCCAGCGCGTACAACAAATCCTGGGAGTACAGGGATACGCACCCACGGCCGACATCAACCAGGCCGACGTGATCTTTCTCAACACATGTTCGGTGCGGGCCAAGGCTGAACAGAAGGTCCATTCCTACCTGGGGCGTCTTCGCAAGCTCAAAGCGCGCAAACCGGGACTCAAGATCATTGTCGCAGGCTGCGTCGCCCAGCAACTGGGGGCAAGCCTCCTCGGAAGATTTGATCATCTGGATCTCGTTCTCGGAACGCGTGCCATTTCGTCCGTCGGCGGCCTGCTGCAACGAGCGGTGAGCTGTTCGGAACGGCTGGTTCACCTCCCCGAGGTCGAGGAGGAAAGCTGGGATTCCTTCCTGCGGCAAGGGCTCCTCGTGTCCCCGGGTGTTGCCGCGCCGGTCACCATCATGCAGGGATGCGACAATTTCTGTTCCTACTGCATCGTTCCGCACGTCCGGGGCCGCGAACGGAGTCGGCCGGCCGATGAGATCCTTCGGGAGATCCGGCTTCTTACCGAAAACGGAGCAAAAGAGATCCTCCTTTTGGGACAGAACGTGAACTCCTATGGGAAGGGGCTTGAGGAAGGCTTGAACTTCTCACGACTCCTGCACCGAATCCACGAACAGACCGATGTTCTCAGGATTCGGTTCACCACCTCTCACCCCAAGGATTTGACCCATGACCTGATCCGCTGTTTTGCAGAGCTTCCCCGGCTCTGCCGATGGATTCACCTGCCTTTCCAAAGCGGGTCCGACCGGATTCTCAAAAAGATGAACCGAGGATACACCTCCTCCCACTACAGGGGCCTCATTGAACAACTGCGCTCCCTGTGTCCGAAGATGGGGCTTTCTGCAGATGTCATGGTTGGATTTCCAGGAGAGGCCGAGGATGATTTCGAGGAAACGCTGCGGCTGATTCGAGAGCTCCGCTTCGACAACCTTTTTTCCTTCAGCTACTCGGACCGGCCCTTCGCCAGGGCTTCCGAGCTTCCGGAGAAAATCCCGGAGGACGTGAAAGCAGCCAGACTTACAGAGCTTCAGCAGCTCCAGGGGGAGATCGTGCTGGAGAAGAACAGGGCCGAGATCGGGAGGATCCGGGAGGTGCTGGTTGAAGGATTGAGCAGACAGTCGGACGGCCGGCAGCTGACGGGAAGGACCGAGCAGAATCGCATCGTCAACTTCGAAGGCTCCACGGGGCTCATCGGCCGTCTCGTGCACCTCAGGATTCTCGATGCTTTCCAGCATTCGCTGCGTGGAGAGCGGATTGAGCACTGAGAGCATGCCTGCCCAAAGGCCAGCCCGGCTTGGTTTTTATCTCGCATTTTCTTCCTATTGATTTATGGGTTGTTTTGCTTTAGAAGTTTCCAATTCTGGGGTTTATGCAGGCAGCCAGGTCGATCCCACCACGGCCATCGATCACCGGCGGCGAGATTCCGCGGTGACAGGTGACCGGATTGACCGGGTTTTGATGATGGCTTAACGAGGTTAGTCACGAAAGGTAGGTGAGTACTGAATGGCGGAGGGTGAAACCAGAGAAAACATCGAGAAAAAAATCCGCAAGCTCCGTAAAGATTTTCAGAAGAACGTCCAGCCTGTCTTGCGTCGCCACAATTACTATCTCTCCAAAGGGGAACGGCGCCGGATCAAGAAGAAGAAGGCGATCAAGCGGATTCAGCGCCGCGAGCGCCGGCTTCTGCGCTCAGCGTAGGAGCATGGTCCGTAGCCCGATGGCGTGACCACCGAGACAAATCAAGGGCACAAAATGGAACGAAGAGCTGCTTTTATCGAGGGATGAGCTGGCCTGCCTGCGTGCTCCATTCCTACACCGACAAAAACAAAACCCTGAGCCTCCGCGAGGAGCCCAGGGTTTGGTGTTTTCAGGAGGTGCCTTTGTCTGTGATGCCAGGGACCCGCGCGCACATTCCCCCCGGCGACCTCCGATGCTGCCGAATCAGAGGGTGGCACGGGCTGAGGGAAGCTTGCCAGTGCCTGCGCAACCTTGCACGGGCAAGCTCCGCCTGGCCCATGTGGCACCAGGCTTCGTGCCGGCCTCTCGGCCTGATTCAAGAGCACTGGCTCCCGGGGGGACCTCAGCCACACCCAATCAGCGCTGTTTGAGAACGTTGCGAGAAATCACCAGGCGCATGATTTCGTTCGTGCCTTCGTAGATCTGGGTGATCTTCGCATCCCGCATGTGGCGTTCCATGGGATAATCCTTGCAGTACCCATACCCTCCGAGGATCTGAACGCCTTCGACGGCGGCCCACATGGCCGTGTCGGATGCGAGCAGCTTGGCCATGGCGGCCTCTTTCTCGTAGTGGCGATGATTCTGCTCGAGCCAGGCAGCCCGCAGGGTCAGCAGTTCCGCCGCATCCAGCTGTGTCGCCATGTCCGCCAACTTCCACTGGATGGCCTGGAAGGACGAAATGGGGCGGCCGAACTGCTCCCGCGTCTGAGCATACTCGATGGCCTCTTCCAGGGTTGCCCGTCCGATGCCGATGGCCTGAGAAGCGATTCCGATGCGCCCACCGTCCAGGGTGGTCAGCATCTGCTTGAACCCTTCACCGAGGTTGCCCAGCAGATTCTCCTTGGGGATTCGGGCGTCCTCGAAAACCAGCTCGGCAGTCCCCGATGCATTGATGCCGAGCTTCTCTTCGACAGTCCCCACATGGAAGCCCGCCGTATTCTTGAGATCGACGATGAAAGAGCTGATGCCCTTGTAGCCGGCGGCCCTGTCCGTAACGGCGGCCAGAACGCAGTAGCTCGCCACGTTGCCGTTGGTGATGAACTTCTTGGTGCCATTGATGACCCATTCATCCCCGTCCAGCACGGCGGTCGTATTCATCTTGGCGGGATCCGACCCGGCTCCCGCTTCGGTGAGCCCGTAGCATCCCAATGCCTCACCGCTGGCGACCGGCCGCAGATATTTCTGCTTCTGCTCTTCAGACCCGTACGCATAGACGGGGAAGTTGTACAGGCTGTTGCACACGCTCATGATCACACCGCAGGACGCACAGGCCTTGGAAATCTCGATCATCGAAAGCACATAGCAGACATAATCCATTCCTGCTCCGCCATATTCATCGGGAATCGTGACCCCCAGCAGGCCAAGCTCTCCCATCTTTCTGACGATCTCTTCCGGATGCTGGTGGGTGCGGTCAAGTTCCGCCGCAACGGGCTTGATTTCCCTCTCGGCAAACTTGCGGGCCATGTCCTGGATCATTCTTTGCTCTTCGGTCAGTTCAAAATTCATGGCGAATCCTCCTAACCATTGGATTTATAGATAACCATAGCAGTCCCGGCGCTCGTTCACATCAACCGCTCCACCCTGATCAGAAACGGGATCGGATGCAGATCGTCCTCGGACATCATTCGCGGGAGTCGTGTACTGGATAATACCGCCGGGCGCAAATGACTGCCCAGATCAGCCGGTTAAGGACTTGCGCCCGGCGGTCCTGGAATCAGCTGGTAAGAGATCCCTTGAAATCGGGCTTGCGTTTTTCGAGGAAGGCCGCAACACCTTCCCTGGCATCCTGGCTCGCAAAAGTCGCCCCAAAGGCCTCGGCTTCGATGGCGCAGCCGCTCTTGAGGTCCACGTCGACGCCCCGGTCCACCACGAACTTGATGCTCCGCAAGGCCGAGGGGCTCTTGGCGGCCAGCTGGGAGGCAACTTTGAGCGTCTCCTCCAGGAGCTGTTCGGCCGGAAACACCTTGGCCACAAGACCCAGCTCTTTGGCCTGCTGAGCGTCAATCATCTCGCCGGTCATGCAGAGCTCTTTGGCTTTGGCGCGACCCACCAGCCGCGACAGCCTCTGCGTTCCGCCAAAACCGGGAATGATCCCCAGGTTGATTTCGGGCTGTCCGAACCTGGCCCTCTCCGACGCATAGATGAAATCACAGCTCATGGCGAGCTCGCACCCACCGCCCAGCGTGAAGCCGTTGGCACAGGCGATGACCGGCTTGGGCAGCTGCTCGAGCTTCGCGAACACTTCCTGCCCCCGCTCGGCGAAAGCGCGCGCCTCCAGGGGATTCATCTTGGGAAACTGGGTGATGTCGGCGCCCGCAACAAACGCTTTCTCCCCGGCACCGGTGAGCACCAGCACGCGAATGGCGTCGTCCTTCCGCGCCCGTTCAATCACGTCGTCGACTTCCTCGAGGGTGGCAGGATTGAGCGCATTGAGGGCCTTGGGGCGGTTGAAAGTCAAAACACCGACGCCGTCCCGGACTTCGAACAGTATGTTTTCATAGGTCATGATGGAATATCTCCCCCTAAACAGCCGCATAAGGAAAAGCATGTTGCCGGTCCGCCCGGGAGGATCGGACTCCTCCGGCACAGCTCCACCTTCGCGGACTGCAAAACCTCAAAAGACCGGACGGACCGAATGCCGTATCGTCAACGCTCGAGCACGATGGCCGACCCCTGTCCGCCTCCGATACACAGGGTGCCGAGTCCCTTTTTGGCATCCCGTTTCTGCATTTCATAAAGGAGAGTCGTCAGGATGCGGGCCCCGGAAGCACCGATGGGATGGCCGATGGCGATGGCGCCACCGTTGTAGTTCACCCGCGATAGATCCCACCCCATCTCCCGGTTGACGGCGATGGCCTGAGCCGCAAAAGCTTCGTTGGCTTCAATCACGTCGAGGTCCTGGGCTTTCCACCCGGCCTTGGCCAAGGCCTTCTGGCTGGCCCGGACAGGTCCGATCCCCATGATGGCGGGATCGACCCCGCTCGATGCATAGGAGCGGATGGATGCCATGGGCTTCAGCCCCAGGGAAGCCGCCTTTTCTGCACTCATGACAATGATGACGGCCGCGCCGTCGTTGATTCCCGAAGCATTGCCTGCGGTCACGGCTCCCCCCTGCTTGAAGGCAGGCGGCAGCTTCTTCAAGGCCTCCAGCGTTGTGCCGAAGCGAGGATGCTCGTCGGTGTCAAAGAGGATGGGGTCCCCCTTGCGCTGGGGAATCGGGACCGGCACAATCTCGTCTTTGAATCGACCTGCCTTGATGGCTGCCTCGGCTTTCTGCTGGCTCGCTAGTGCGAACTCATCCTGCTCTTCCCGGCTGACATTGAAGCGCTCGGAGACGTTTTCAGCCGTATTCCCCATGTGATACCCGTTGAAGGCATCCCAAAGCCCGTCCAGGATCATCAGGTCCACAAGCTTCCCGTCACCCATGCGCTGTCCCCACCGGGCCCCATTCAAGGCAAAGGGAGCTGCGCTCATGTTTTCGATACCACCTGAGACCACGATCTCCGCATCGCCGGTCATGACGGCCTGAGCAGCCAGAAAAACCGATTTCAGGCCCGATGCACAGACCTTGTTGATGGTGAACGCGGGCACTTCCCGCGGCAAGCCGGCCTTGATGGAGACTTGCCGGGCAGGGTTCTGGCCGAGCCCCGCCTGGAGAACATTGCCGAGAATGACCTCATCCACCTGATCCGGCTGCAGATTGATGCGCCTGAGGGCCTCCTTCAAGGCGATCACGCCGAGTTGGACTGCAGGGACATCCCTGAGTGACTTGCCGAAGCTACCAACGGGAGTTCGTACCGCGCTCACGATAACCGCTTGTTTCATGTTCACCTCCAAAATGAGCTGGGAAAAGGGAATGGTGTCACCCCCAAACCGCAAGGGAATGATCGAGGCAGAGCAGCGTGGATGGGGTTTCCTGATATCAAATTCTGTTCTTTATAAGAAGAACAACCCGTTGTCAAACGCATTGTCAGCATTTGCACGCGCGGGCATTGAGGAAAGGCTCACCCAGGAGAGATGTCCTGAAGCGCATCAAGTTCTCCCTCGGCCCTATGGCGATCAGGACGTCTCCCGCCTGCAACTCCTCATGGGGGGAGGGATTGTAGACCATTCGGGCGTCCCTGCGCTTGATGGCCACAATGATCAGGTTGAACTGGCTCCGGATTCCCGAGCCCATGAGATCCTTTCCAACCAGGGAGGCCCCCTCGGGAATCTCCGTTTCCTGCATGCTGAGCTCCATCCCTTCCCCGGAGAGGGCCAGTTCGAGGAAATCCGTGACCGTGGGCTGCAGAATGTTCTGGGCAATCCGAATGGCGCCGCTGGCGTAAGGCGAGACCACACGGTCGGCGCCGGCCTTGATCAACCGCTTTTCAGCACCGGCTGTTCCTGCCCGTGCCAGAATCTGGAGGTTCTTGTTGAGATCCCGGGCGGTGAGAACAATGAAAACGTTGTCGGTATCGCGGCTCACGACCGAGACGAGCCCCCTGGCCCTCCGAATACCCGCCATGACCAGTGTTTCCTCCTCGGTCGCATCCTCGAGAAGATGGACAATTCGTGACGCTTCGACCCTCTGAACCGCCCCCGGGTCCTTATCGATGACAACGATGCCGATGTTCGCCCGGCACAGCTCCTGTGCAATGATCTGCCCCATCTGACCATGGCCGCACACGATGAAATGGTCCTTCATGCCCTCCAGTTGCTTGCTCAACTTGCGCCTCCGATACATCTGGACCAAATGCCCGTCCATCAGGATGCGGGCCACAAGGTTGACATTATAGGCCACAAATCCCACACCCAGAATGATGAGAAACATCGTGAAGATCCGTCCGGCCTGATCCAGTGGCTTGACCTCGCTGAAACCGGTGGTGCTGAGGGTGATGACCGTCATGTAGAGGGCATCGATGAATCCGTAGCCCTCAAGGATCATGTACCCTCCGATCCCGACCATCAGCAGAATCACGCTCAGCAGCGGAACCATAACGAAGTGAGGTTGATTCAGCGAAAACCAGCGTTGCCTCATGATCCCCTTTGCTCCGGGTTTCCTTCCAACTTCCATGACACCTGAACATGATATAGAAGCTGGTGCCAGAAAGGCAACACATGCTTTTTCGACAGGCCCTTTAAAATATTTGACAAAAGATCCCGAATCGGGCAGATAAGACAAGTTAAGCCTGCCGACATCAGCTCGCAGGCCGCTCACATCAGTCGTGGTCGCCCGCATTGCGATTTGGGCCATCCTTGCACCAGTTATCACGTCTGCTCGCACGGGACCTAATGGGAATGCTTTGAGAAGACTCAGCGGGGTCGGGATCCTCAGCGCTTGCATGATTTTTCACTTGACAACAAGCGGCACCCCCCTATAATCACCTTGCAACATATTGCACAAGCGGGATGCTATGCCGCCGAAATGGTGCGGTTTTTCCGTCGTAAGTAACCCTACACCCCGAAGGAGACGAAAAGATGTCGAAGCTGGTTCCTCCCCATGGAAAAGAAAAAAAACTGAAGCCCTTGCTGCTGCAAGGCGCAGAGCTCGCAGCGGAAAAGGAGAAGGCCAAGAAGCTCAAAGTCGTCCCCATGACCAGCCGTGAAGCCTCCGACCTCATCATGCTCGGCATCGGCGCTTTCACCCCGCTTGATGGTTTTATGGGTTACGACGACTGGAAAGGCAGCTGCGCCAACTATCAGATGGCCGACGGCACCTTCTGGCCCATCCCCATCACCCTCTCCGCCGACAAGGCCCTGGCCGACAGCATCGGCAACGGCGAGGAAGTGGCCCTCTTGGATGAGGAAAACAATGAAATCCTCGGCACCATGAAGGTGACCGAGAAGTACACCATCGACAAAGCGTATGAATGCAAGCAGGTCTTCTGGACCAACGACGTCGAGGGACACCCCGGAGTCCAGAGTGTCATGAAGCAGAAAGATGTCAACCTGGCGGGCCCCGTGAAGGTCATCAGCGAGAGCTTCTACCCCACCCAGTTCGCCAACGTATATCAGCGTCCCGCCGAAGCCCGCGCTCTCTTCGAGCAGAAGGGCTGGAGAAGGGTTGCCGCTCTGCAGCTGCGCAACCCCATGCACCGCAGCCATGAATTTCTCGCCAAGATCGCGGTCGAAGTCATGGACGGCCTCTACATCCATCAGCTGGTGGGCAAGCTGAAACCCGGGGACATCCCCGCCGACGTGCGCGTCAAGGCCATCAACGTGCTGGTCGAGAACTACTTCGTGAAGGATACGGTCATCCAGGGCGGCTATCCTGCGGAAATGCGCTATGCAGGCCCCCGCGAAGCCCTGCTCCACGCGGTTTTCCGTCAGAACTACGGCTGCAGCCACCTGATCGTCGGCCGCGATCACGCCGGTGTCGGCGACTACTACGGTCCCTTCGACGCCCAGAAGATCTTCCTGGAAATCCCTGAGGGAGCCCTGGTACTGAAGCCCCTCAACATCGATTGGACATTCCATTGCTTCAAGTGCGGCGGCATGGCTTCCATGAGAACATGCCCCCACGGCAAGGAAGACCGCCTGCTTCTCTCCGGCACCATGGTCCGCAAGACCCTTTCCGAGGGCGGCGAGCTGCCCAAGGAATTCTCTCGTCCGGAAGTGGTCAAGGTTCTCCAGGAATACTACCAGGGCCTGGAAGAGAAGGTGGAGATCAAGCTTCACGGTGCGGCAACCGGCGACGTGAAGAAGCAATAGACACACGAAGTCGAAGTAGAGACTAAAAGAAACCCCAATATCCACGCAAAAGCTTGCCCCCTGAAGGGTGCTTGCGGCCCCTTGCAAAGGGAGGCAGGCCAGGTCTCGAGAAGGGAGGTGTAAGGCTTAAGGCAAGGAATTTTCTGAAGGGAAGCAAATTCGGCTGAAGGTAGATGGAATAAACTCTTAGGAGGTAAGGCTATGCCAAGTTTCGTAATGACCGAAAAGTGCGACGGCTGCAAGG
>CAZEOY010000078.1:0-9761 GCA_964513835.1 uncultured Syntrophobacteraceae bacterium | reverse complement strand
GGTTTTCCGAGCATTCATCGACCTGGCTGGCAAGCTCGCTGCGTACTCCCAACAACGCCTGCTCCTACCTGATCCGCCGCGTCACATCGATGGCCACTCCCCCGACGCCCTTTTCCCCGGTCTCAGCCAGTGTCAGGGGGAACTTGTTCACGAGCCAGAAACATGGCTCACCATCGCAATTGAACATTTCCACAAATTGTAAAGGCCTGCCCTCCCTCAGAACGATCCGATCATTGTTCTTCAGACGTTCCGCCACCCGCTCGGGCCAGATTTCATCATCGGTCCTTCCCACCCATGAATCGGCTGAGCGCCCGAACACCTCCGCGGCCTTTTCGTTGATGAAAAGGTATCGACCCCCCGAGTCCTTGATGAAGGCGATGCCGGGCATATGCTTCATGAAGCACCTGAAAAGCTCATTGTCCATGATCACACCGGCGCCCCCGACTCAATATCCTTCGCTCCCCAAGATATAACGACAAGCCCTGCCTTTCCCGACCCGACTCAGCATTGCCTGATCCACCATTTCCGACAATTCCCGCAATGCCTGTCTTTCGGAAATATCGTTCAATTTCGAGTAATGCCTGTTCGTAATAAAACCATTCCTCCGCACAAAATCCAGAGCTCTCATTTGCCGAGGCCGCAGGCCGCCCTCCATGGGGAAATCATCGAATCCGAGGGCCGAAAGCCTCCCGCGATCGCCCGTTGAATCGATGGGAAACCGCGCATCCCGCCCTTGAAAAGGGTCGTGCTGCGCCGGGGAGCGCAGCTCTGAAGGCAGATCCTTGAGAAGGATCGTCTCACCGTTGGACAGGATCACGGAGCGTTCGATAACATTTTCCAACTCTCGCACGTTACCCGGCCACCCGTATTCGATGAGGCATCTCATGGCCTCCGGGTCGATCCTCATCGGTTCGGGCCGATCCTGGTTGCACTTTGCGAGGAAGTGGTTCACCAGGAGGGGGATATCATCAACCCGCTCCCGGAGAGGCGGCACATGGACATGCACCACGTTGAGCCGGTAAAAAAGGTCGGACCGGAACCGCCCTTGATCCACCTCCAGCCTCAGATTGCGATTGGACGCGGCGACGACCCGAACATCCACCTTGAGGGTCTGGGCCCCTCCAACACGCTCGAATTCCATCTCCTGCAGGACGCGGAGGAGCTTGACCTGGAGCGGCGTGGACATTTCACTGATTTCGTCCAGGAAAAGCGTCCCCCCATGGGCCAGCTCGAAGCGTCCCTTCCGCTGGCTCACCGCACCCGTAAACGAGCCCTTTTCGTGACCGAAAAGCTCGCTCTCCAGGAGGTTCTCAGGCAAGGCGCCGCAGTTGACCGTGATGAAGGGCCTGTCTTTTCTGGCGCTGTTGAAGTGGATGGCCCTGGCAATGAGCTCTTTGCCCGTTCCCGATTCCCCGGTCACGAGCACGGTCGCCTTGGCGGGCGCCACCTTCTCGATCAGTTCGTAGATGCGAAGCATCTGCGAGCTTTTCCCAATGATATTGCTAAATTGATACCGATCCTGAAGCGTCCGGGTCAGGTATCGGTTCTGCCGCACAAGATGGTAATGGTCAGCGGCCTTTCGGATGGTGAGCTTGAGCTCTTCGTTCTTGAAGGGCTTGAGGATGTAGTCGAAGGCGCCCTTTCGCATGGCCTCCACGGCTTTCTCCACGGAACCGAAGG
Organism: uncultured Syntrophobacteraceae bacterium; assembly: GCA_964513835.1. Taxonomy (GTDB): domain Bacteria; phylum Desulfobacterota; class Syntrophobacteria; order Syntrophobacterales; family Syntrophobacteraceae; genus JALOOX01. The sequence continues at coordinate 8,081 of CAZEOY010000078.1, read as the reverse complement.
CCGTCATCATGATCACGGGCAGATCCGGTTTTTCGGCATGGCAACGCTCCAGCAGGGCCATGCCGTCCAACCCCGGCATCTTCATGTCAGTGATCACCACATCCAGGTCCGACGACTGCACGATCTCCACCCCGCGCTCGCCGCTGTCTGCCGTAATGACCTCGTAGCCCTCCTCTGCCAAGAGATCTTCCAGAACCAGCAGATAGTTCTTTTCGTCATCAACGATCAAAAGCGTTTCCATATCCCATCAACCTTCGTTATCGGCCAGTCATTCTTCCCGGCTTTGGGTCAGGGGCAGTCGAATGATGATGTTCGTGCCCCTGCCTTCCCGGCTTCGAACCTCGATCTCCCCCCCATGGCTGTCAATGATGCTCCTCACAATGGCCAGGCCCAACCCCGTTCCCTTCTCCCGAGTGGTAAAGAAGGGATTGAAGATCTTCTTCTGAAGGTCCTCGGGAATCCCCGGGCCTGAATCCCGAATGCGAAGCTCGACCTGCGCCGGAACGCCGGTGGATTCCCTGAGGAGGGTGCGCACCCGCAGGACTCCCCCCTCGGGCATGGCTTGAACCGCATTGGCCAGCAGATTCACAAAGGCACGATACAGCAGATCGGCATCGGCCTCCATGACGTAGTCGCCGGCCTCGTAGAGCCTCTCCACCTGAATCGAAGAGCGCTGAAGCTGGCCCTCCATGGCAGCGAGATTCTTCTCGAGGATATCTTCAATCCGGCACGGTGTCGTCCTGGGATTCTTGGGACGGGCAAAATCCAGGAACTCGGTCAAGATATCGTTGAGCCGGGTGGCCTCTTCCACGATGATGTGGGACAATCGTCGCTGCCTGTCGTTTTCGATCCTGCCGTGCAGAAGCTCCGCCGTGCTCCGGATAATGCCCAGAGGATTCCGGATCTCATGGGAGACGCCTGCGATCATCTCTCCCAAAGCGGCGAGCCGTTCAGCCTGGTGCAGCTGCTGTTCCAGCTTCTCTTTTTCTGCGGAGCGAGCCTTGATAATCCCCTCAGCCCGGCGGGCGATCAGGCTGATGGTCAGGAAGAGGACTCCTACGAACAGAAGAAATCCCGACACCACGATCCATTGAAACCGGTGGATGGTTTTGTAGTCGGCGGTGACATCCTGGGTGATTTCGAAAACCCCCAGTATCTTCCCCCGCTTCCAGCTCATCGTCCGCTCCTCCCACATGGGGAGGTAGGTTACCAGCAGTTGTTTGTTCTCATCTTTCCGAGAGCTCCAGAAGGGATACCCTTCTCCCTGAATCAACGAGACGGTCTCCTCTCCGAGAGCGCGTTGAAAAGCCGGGCCGAGATCTCCGACCATTCCCATCATTTTCTGATCTGTACTGTAGGTCAAAGTCTGCGTAGGGTCGTAGATGTTCACCCGTTCAACGGAGAATCCATGAATGGTGTTGCGCACCACGCGATCCAGCCGTTCATACTGGTTCTGGCGGCTCAGCTTGATTTCACCATCTGCAATGAGCGTCGGCAGCGTGAACTGGAAGAACACCTGGTGGTTGAGGTTCTCGGCAATCAGCAGGGCGTATTGCTCGCTCTTTTTGAGCAGAATGGCTTTGGCCCTTTGCGAGATGAAGATCGAGAGCAGGATTGTGCACCCCAGAATGACAACCAGACTGGAGAGAGACAGGTATTTCACCAATCGGAACGGCTTCATCCCCCCGAGATTTCTGCGCCTGGCGGCCACAGCCCCCTTGCCGTCCTCGGCCAGGTTACCCAGCCGGTCCGTGCACGTCCCTGCCTCCTCGGCAGCGGCCAGAGCCTCCCGAGCAATGACACCTGAATCCAACATCATGGGTCACCTTCTGAAGATCGCGTTTTGAGATTCTTCCTCGCCTTTTCCCTGCGCTGCTCCAAGAACGGTTTGCATTTGCCCTCCCATCCTCTCGGTGTGGGCTCGTAAAAGACGGTCCCTGCGAGGCCCTGCGGCAGGTAGCTTTCCGGCACCCACCCTTCAGGATCATCATGAGGGAACCGGTAGTCCTTGCCGTACCCCAGCTCCTTCATGAGCCGGGTCGGGGCATTGCGGATATGAAAAGGCACGGGGGCTGCACCCGTTTTGGCGGCCATCTCCCGCGCCTTTCCAAAGGCAACATCCACAGCGTTGCTCTTGGGCGCCAGGGAGAGGTAGACCACCGCCTGAGCCAGGGCGAGTTCACCCTCGGGACTGCCGAGGAATTCGTAGGACCGCACGGCGTGTATGGCCTGAACCAGGGCGAAGGGATCCGCAAGCCCCACATCCTCGGAGGCCATGCGCACCAGGCGCCTGGCGATGTACAGGGGATCTTCGCCCCCCTGAAGCATGCGAGCGAGCCAGTACAGCGATGCGTCCGGGTCGCTGCCCCGGAGGCTCTTGTGGAGGGCGGAAATGAGGTTGAAATGCTCCTCGCCCCCTTTGTCATAGTGGACGGCCCGACTCTGAAGCGATTCCCGGATCGCCTCGAGATCCACCCATCGAACGGCCTCGTCACCCTGTGGGGGAGTTGTCAAAACAGCCACCTCCAGGGCGTTGAGTACAATGCGTGCGTCCCCTCCCGAAGCCGAAAAAAGCAGCAGTTCGGCATCCTCCGTCAGTCTGGCCGGAGTCCCGCCCAGTCCACGTTCACAGTCTTCCAGGGCGCGCCTCACAATGGTGCGGAGCTCCTCCTCCCTCAAGGGTTCCAAGACCAGCACCTTCGCCCTGGAAAGGAGCGGGCGGATCACCTCGAAAGAGGGATTCTCCGTCGTGGCGCCGAGCAGAAGCAAGGTTCCGTTCTCCACGTGCGGCAGCAAGGTGTCCTGCTGAGCCTTGTTCAGCCGATGGATCTCGTCCATGAAAAGCCATGTCCGCCTCTTTTCCCTCGCCCAGGTGAACTGGGCCTCCTCCACCGCTGACCGGATCTCCCGCGTTCCGGCCATCACCGCCGAAAGCGCAATGAGGTGCGCATCGGAATGGCCGGCCAGAATCGATGCCAGGGTCGTCTTCCCGCACCCGGGCGGCCCCCAGAAGATGAACGACTGGAACTGGCCCGTTCGAAGCAGCCGATCCAGGATTCTACCGGGCCCCAGCAAGTGGGCCTGGCCCACGAAATCCTCGAGGCTGCGCGGACGCATCCTCTCAGCCAGGGGTGCCTGGCGGCCCACAGAATCGGCCGATCCCTTCCGCTCAAACAGCTTGGTCTGTCGCATCAAAGACATCGCTCAAGGGTTAGCTTCTATTCAAAATTTGCTTAGTATATAGTCTGGGCAAGGGAAATTCAACTCGACCCAAAAGAGTGGAGACAGTGCATTACAAGGCGGGGTGATGGTGAAGAAACAGCATTCTCGGGGCGGATGCCGCCCCAACATGATTGATCCCGCGCCATCCCCAAGCTCGCGGCACCGATCATGGCTGTACGGGTCAGAGCAGGAGGGTCCGATGCGTCGTCAGCAGAAGGGAAACTCTCCCAGATCATTGGGGAGGTGCCCCTTCAGGCTGGCGGCATCGTTTTTTTCCAATGATGTAAAGGGTATTGACGTTCTTGACGGTGCGTTCGCTGATTGCGTGATGCTTCAGGAATCCTTCCGGGCATTCCTTGCGGACTCTTTCAACATCCTCCCTGAAAAGCCTCGCATGCTCTGCGGAAGAGCATGGATCGCCATAGATGGAGTAATCGCGGGCCTTGGACAAGTTGAGGTTGAGCGGGGTCAGGAGTGCTTCGCACCGCTCCTTCTGTTCAGGATTGTTCCATTGCAGGCCGTTGGACGATGACCGAACGGCCTCAGCACCCCGCTTCTCCTCCGGAGGGCTGTCGCTCACCTCCTTCCGGGGTTGCATGTCCGAGGCTGACGGCGGGGCAGCCCAGGCTGTCAGATGACATAGCCCCACAAGCCACGCGATCGCCAGCCAGAGCAGGGAAATCGTCTTCGGAGCACTCATACGTCCTTCTCCTTCGTCACCGGCAACCGCTTCCGGAAATTCAGTGTTCAACAATGCCGGACTTGAGGCGGCGCTCTTCCACGGCGCAAAACACCACCGGCAGGATGATCATGGTGATCAACTCGACGGAAAGCCCTCCAAAAGACGGCAGCGACATGGGCCACATGAGGTCCGCTCCACGACCCGAGGACGTCAGAATGGGCAGGAGGGCCAGCAGCGTCGTGGCCATGGTCATGAGACACGGACGGATGCGCTTTCTCCCCGTTTCAATCACAGCCTGCCTCACCTCCCGCACCGTCTGAGGTCGGTTTTCGGAAAATCTCCGATTCAAGTAGGTTCCCATGACGACGCCATCGTCAGAGGATACTCCAAAGAGCGCCAGAAAGCCCACCCAAACAGCCACACTCATGTTGATGGGATGCACTTGAAACACCTCGCGCATCGGGCTGTTAAGCAACGAGAAGTTCAGAAACCACGCCTGCTGATATAGCCAGAGCATCATCATGGCCCCGGCCCAGTTCACCGCGATGCAGACGAAGACCATGGCCGCCGTGGAATAAGATCTGAACTGAAGGTACAGGATCAGGAAGATGATCGTCAAGCCGGCGGGAATGATGAGGGTCAAGCTCTTTTGCGAGCGCACCTGGTTTTCATAGTTTCCCGTCATGGAAAAGCTCGCCCCATATGGCAGATGAAGTTGCCCCGTCTCCACCCTCCACTTCAGGTAACGCGCGACATGCTCGAAGGCATCGCCCTCGGCGACGCCCTCCTTCTTCTCGAACAAGACATAGCCGACCAGGAAGGTGTCCTCGCTGCGGATCATCTGCGGACCCGGAACGTAGCGCATATCGGCCAGTTGGTTCAAAGGGATTTGGGTCCCTGCCGGGGATGGCACCAACACTCTGCCAAGCGATTCCAAATCATCACGCAACTCTCGGGGATACCTCACGCGAACGGGATATCGCTCACGGCCTTCCACGGTGGTCGCGATTCGCTTTCCACCGATCGCGAACTCAATCACGTCCTGAACCTGCTGCACGTCCACAGCGTACTGAGCCATAGCATGGCGATTCAGATGGATTTCTAGATAAGGCACGCCCATGATCCTGTCCGCGACCACTGAAGCGGGATCCAGGGAGGGCACCTCCCTCAGAATCTGCTCAATCTCCCGACTCACATGCTGGATGGTCTCGAGGTCAGGCCCTTTGATCCGAACGCCCATGCTGGCCCGGATGCCACTCTGGAGCATCACGAGGCGTGCCGAAATAGGCTGAAGCTTCGGGGCTACTGTCGTGCCCGGCAGAGTCGCCTCTGAAATGATGCATTCCCAGATATCGCTTGAGGTCTGAATACCTCTCCAAGCCTCCCGGCCAGGATTCAGCCCGGGGTCCAACACCGGGCGCCATAACCGAAACGGTTTGCCCTCTGGAGCTGGAATCAGCCGCTGCTCCGAATCCCTGAGGAATCGGCCCCGCACCAGGTAGGGGCGGCCATCCGATGCAGGGACAGGACGACCCTCTTCATCCCGGAAAAGATCCGATTGGTCGGGATCGAATCGAAAAGTGACAAGACGGCCGCGAGAGTCCATCAAGTACTCAGGCTTGTAATGGATCAGCGTTTCGATCATGGAAATCGGCGCTGGATCCAAGGCGCTCTCCACTCTCCCCGCCTTCCCGACAGCGCTTTCCACTTCCGGGATGGACTCGATCGTCCGGTCCTGAATCTGGATGATGTCCAATACCTCACTGATGGAAGCGTGAGGCATCGTCGAAGGCATGTACAGGAAAGAGCCCTCGTCGAGCGGCGGCATGAACTCGCTCCCAAGCCCCGGAAAGGCATGGGCAAGGTATACGCCTGCAGGGCTCAAACGCATAAGCTCCGGAAGCCAGCCGAATACCCTCGTGAAGCCCAGCCAGACGGTAGCTCCCAGGACGATGATCGTGAACGGAGCGACCAGGAAAAGTTTCTTGTGGTCGAGGCACCAGGAGAGTATGCGGGCATAGTACCTATGGAACAGAGCAAACAGCCCCATGAGGCCGCCGATCGTTCCAGCGATGAACAAGAGGTTGCGCAGAACCCCCGCTTCCAGTCCAAGAGGCCGCCAGTCGAGTGTCAGGGCGACGGTGAGCCCACCGATGACCATGAGGACGCCCGCTGAGGCGGCCCATCGCCCAAGAACGGGCGGCACATAACGCTCCAGAAGCAGATAGCCGCCCACAATGACCAGCGCCCCACCGATCCAGAAGCTCAAGAAGACGGCAACGAGGACGCCGCAATAGATCATCCCTTCGTAGAACACCCAGGGTCTGCGCCAGCGGCTCGGGCGAAGGCCGAAAAGAACGTGAGCCATTGCGGGAATGACGGCCAGGGCCACGATGACGGAAGCCAAGATTACCAGGGTCTTGGTCATGGCGAGCGGCCTGAAAAGCTTCCCTTCAGCCCCTGTCAGGAGAAAGACCGGAGCAAAGCTGATGAGGGTCGTCATCACGGCCGTCACAACGGCCCCTCCCACGTCCGCGGATGCTTTGTAGATGATCTGCAGGAGGTCCTCTCCGCCTTCGGCCGTCTCAACGTGCCGATATATGCTTTCGGCAATGATGATCCCCATATCGCCCAGCGTCCCTATGGCAATGGCAATCCCCGAAAGCGCAACGATATTCGCCTGAACCCCCAGGAGCTTCATGGCGGCGAATCCTGTGAGAACGGCCAGTGGCAGCACAGAACAAACCAACAGGGACATACGGGGCTGCCTGAGCATGATGAGGATCACCAGGATCGTGACCATCACCTCCTGGTAGAGAGCCGAACTCAATGTCCCAAGGGTCTCATGGATAAGGCCCGTCCGATCATAGAAAGGGACAACCCTCACATGACTCACCCCACCCTCGGGAAGCTCCTTTCGGGGAAGACCGGGAGTGATTTCCTCGATCTTATTCCTGATTCTTTCGATCACCTCCATGGGGTTTTCGCCGTAGCGAACGACAACGACCCCTCCTACCGCCTCCTGCCCACCCTTGTCCAGCACCCCCGCACGATAGGCGGGGCCAAGGCTCACACGAGCCACCTGCCGAATGAAAGTGGGAACATCCGCCTTTACCGATATGAGAGCATCGTTGATATCATCAATGCTTCTGATGTACCCCAGACCACGTATGACATAGTCCACCCGGTTGACTTCAATGGTGCGGGCCCCCACATCGATGTTGCTCCGCTGTACCGCGGAGACGATCTCCTCGATCTTGACGTTTCTCGCCGTCATGAGGCCGGGATCGACGTCCACCTGATATTCGCGCACGAACCCTCCGATGGACGCAACCTCGCTCACCCCATCCACGGCCAGGAGGGCCAGTCGAACATACCAGTCCTGGACGCTCCTCAGTTCATGCAGGTCCCACCCACCGAGCGGTTTCCCTTCCGAGTCAAAGCCCTCCAGGGTATACCAGAAGACCTGTCCCAGGGCCGTGGCATCAGGCCCCAAAGCAGGCTGGACATCTGGGGGGAGAGCTCCTGATGGAAGGCTGCTGAGTTTTTCGAGGATGCGGGTTCGTGCCCAGTAGAATTCCACGCCATCCTCGAAAATCACAAAGACGACGCAATAGCCGAACATGGAGGTGCTGCGTATGGCCTTAACCCTGGGAAGTCCCATCATGGCGGCGGTCAAGGGGTAGGTGATCTGGTTTTCCACGTCCTGCGGAGACCGCCCGGGCCAGTCCACCACGACGATCTGCTGATTCTCTCCTATGTCGGGAATGGCATCAACTGAGACGGGATGACGGGGCAGCCAGCTGAGATTCAAATCGAAGGGAGAGAAAACCAGACCGCTCATCACGATGACGAGAACGAGCAATACCGGCGCGAGCTTTCTCTCGAGGAAGAACCAGATGATTCGGTTCAGCCAGCCGGTATTCTCAGGGGGAGGATGGTGCTGATTATCGGTCACGGAACATTCCCGATGGTCGGGCGGGGGGACGAAGCCAGCGGGCGCTCCGACCCGCGGAAACCTGGGCAATGCATTGGACTCACTGGCCTTTCGGTTGCATCATGCTGGGCCGGGCAAGGATCTGGGCGGCACTGTCGATTTTGAAGTTCCCGTTCACCACCACCCGTTCATCCTCCTCCAGACCTCCGCGAACGACGTAGTAGTCGCCCGCCCTGGGGC
>CAZEOY010000077.1:2081-9797 GCA_964513835.1 uncultured Syntrophobacteraceae bacterium | reverse complement strand
TCCGATGCCACCGTAAGACCCGAGGGGCCCGTTCCGACCACCGCCACCCTTTTGCCCGTGGAGGAAGACATCTCGGGCATGGTCACCGCACCCTCCATGCGCTCCCAGTCAGCAATGAAACGCTCCAGACGACCGATGGCCACCGGAGCCTTCTTTTTATTGAGGGTGCAGTGATGCTCGCACTGGAGCTCCTGGGGACAGACGCGACCGCAGATCCCGGGGAGCGATGTCTTGGCCTTGAGAATCCTGGAAGCTCCCTCCATGTCTCCCTGCTGCAGCAAGCGTATGAAATCGGGGATGTCGATGTTCACGGGACAGCCCGCCTGGCAGTTGCGCTTCTTGCACTGAATGCAGCGACCGGCTTCTTCCATGGCCATCTCATACGTGTAACCCGTGGCCACTTCATCGAAATTGTGCCTTCGGTCTTCGGGCTCCTGCTTGGGCATCTCGATCCGGTTCAGGTTGATCTTGGATTTTTTCGCAGCACCCTCTTCCGCAGAAGCCCTCGTCTCTTTCGGTTCAGTCATGAAATCCACTCCTCGGTCAAGCCTCGAGACCATTCACCGCAAAGTCGATGAGTGCACAGAGGGAAAAAACAGTGCCCCACCTGGCTTCTCTGCACCTTTGCGTCTCTGCGCGAGTCCAATTCTTGATCAACGGTCGCTACCACTGGGAGCACCCACGGCACTGAAACCCTTGCTGGAAGATGCTCTCGTCGGCGTAGGTGCAGCGGCGGGCCATGAGGACATCCCATCCGTCCACTTCATGGCCGTCGAACTCGGGGCCGTGCACACAGGCGAAGCGATTGGACCCGTTCACGCTGAGGCGGCAGGCGCCGCACATTCCCGTGCCGTCCACCATGAGTGGAGTGAGGTGCACCATGGTTTTGATGCCGTACGGGCGGGTCATCTCGCTGATCACCCGCATGAGACAGATGGACCCCATCACGATGACCCGGTCAACGGGAGTCTGGGGATGATTGCCCAGGATCCTTCGGAGGGGCTTGGTCGTGCTGGCGGTCATGTCCTCGCCGTTTTCGCCGATGGCGAGGATCACCCGGTCGCTCACGGCCTCCAGGGCCGCCTGGCCGAAGACCCGCCCCCGGTCGGGCGCCTGGAGGATCGTGGTGACCCGGTTGTCTTTCTCTTTCAGGGCCTTCAGCACGGGAACCATGGCGGCGATGCCGTATCCGCTCACCACGGAAACGACGCTTCCGTAAGCGTCGATCTGGGCTGGCTTCCCGAGGGGACCGACAAAATGAGCCAGTGAATCTCCCGGTCCCAATCGGGCTAGGTGCTGGGTGGTCTTTCCCACCTGGATGTAGACGAAATCAACCGTGCCGGCTGCCTGGTCCCAGCCGCTGATGGTGAAGGGCACCCGCTCACCCTTTTCATCGATGATGAGGATCACGAATTGCCCCGGTTGAGCCTTTTCGGCAATGACGGGCGCTTTGACCGACATGAGCCGGACATTGGGGGACAGCTCTTCATTGGCGACGATGGAAAACATGGAAAGATCCTCTTTTGTAACCAAAGCGGCCTCGCACAGAGCTGCGGAGACGCAGAGATAGAAGTGCGAAGCACACGTTGTGATGCGGTCCGATGTACGGTTTCGGGAGTGTCAGGGCAGTCTCTCCACCCGGCCGGCCGTCATCCTGGTCTCCGGTCCAAGCTCAGTGACCTGACTTCTGTAAAGGCTCAGGGGAATGGCTGCCATTCCACTGGGCAGGAGAGGGTTCTGAGCCAGTCTCCCTTCCCAGGATCCGGCCGCCGTCACGATCCGGATCGCCTCACCCGGCGACAGCTCCAGGCGAAAGGCCTCAGCCGGGCTCAGCTCGATCTCCCCATCTGGAAAGAAGACTGCACGGGATTCCTCTGCCTGGAGTGGTCCGAGGAAATAGGGCTCCAAAGTCTCCTTGGGTACGACCTGAAAGGGATATTCCTCGTTCGGGACTGCCGACGGGGAAGGGATGACCGGCTTCCACGCCGGGAGCCCGCCTTCGCACCCCGAAGCCGACCGGGTTTCGGATCCTCCGGCACACGCGCAACAAAGGCTGCCAGCCCTGAGATTCTTCCTGACGGGAGTGGTGCCGGCCGCTATCTCTTTCCGAATCTCCCGGCGCAGCGCCTCTTCACTTTCGGCAGAGAATCCCGGCGCCTTCATGTGGCGAGCGAGCTCCTGCAGCATCCAGAGAACCGATCGCGCCTCCCCGGGGGGTGAAATGACCGGCGTCACCGCGAGGGATTCCCCATCGTCTGTAGTGATCGTTCCCCCCTTTTCCAGGGCGGAGGCCATCGGCAGCGCCACATGAACCGCCGGGTGCCGGGAGTCCCGATCTTCGGACGGCAGGAGGGTGTCCTGAAGAACGACGAGGTCAAGTCCGTCGAGGTAAGGCCGGACCTGCTCGAACAGGCTGCTCCCGAGGGTATCGAAAGCCAGGATGAGGGCCTTGACCTGACCCGAGGACAGAGCTTCCCCGATATGAGTGGACCGCGGGAAAAGCCCCTCCGTCCCCGGGGGAAACGTCCCGAAAAGTGGAGACAGGAGGCCGAGGTCCGCCGCACCCCTTGCATTGGCTTTTCCGTACAGCGGAATCAACCCTCCACCCGATGGTGGCCTGCCTCCCGTGAGCTGGAGCAGGGTCACCATGCCGTGGATGACTTCACGTGCATCCGATGATTCGACCACTCCAGGACCATAGAGAACAGTGAGGGGCCCGTGTGCTTTCAGAAGGCAGGCTGCCTCGACCAGTTGCTCCACTTGAGATCCCGTGAGCCGGGCAACCTCTTCAGGCCCGTAGGGAGCCAGATGGTTGCGCAAGGACTCGATATCCAGTTCTTCTGGGGCTTGACGAGTCGCGGCGTCGCCCTGTTCCAGGAGGATCAGGTGGGCGAGTCCGGCCAGGAGGATGGGCTCCGTTCCAGGGTAGCAGGAGAGGTGCAGATCTGCGTACCTGCCGATTCCAACCGAGAGCGGATTGGCCGTGACAAGCTTGGTGCCTTCGAGGACAGCCCTCCGGAGAATGGTGCCCGCGACGGGTTGACTTGCCGGTGGATTGACGCCCATGGCGAGCACAGAGCCCGCCTGGGGCAGCTCCGATAGCTTCCCTCGGAAGGCGCCCACTCCTGGCAGGCGGCACATGGCCTCCTCCATGGCGGCCTGTCCGGCAGGCGTGAGGCACCCGACGAGGTTCGTCTTGAGGACGGTCCGCGCGAATTTCTGCAGGAGGAAGAGCTCTTCCGTGAAAAGACCCGCATCGGTCAATACCGCCGTCTCCCAGGCACCGTAGCCCTGAAGCTTTTCCGCCAGCAGAGCGAGCGCGCTCTTCCAGTCCACAGGCCGGTAGGAGCCGTTCTTCAGCACGAGGGGCTTGAGGAGTCGATCATCGCGCTGCAGATAGTCCTTGAGAAGATATCTCCCCTGTACACAAGCCTGCCCGTTGGCTCCCGAGCCATTCTGATTGGGACGAGCCTGAACGATGCGGCCCGACTCAGCCAACTCGAAAGACATGGGGCAGTTGGAGCTGCACAGGGCGCAATGCGACTGTCTCCTGGTGTGTGAAGACTCCTTGCGGTAGAGGTCCATCACCATTCGGCTCAGGTTTTCGCAGACATCCCGCATCCGTTCGTCCGCCTGAGCCGTTGTGCTGTCCATCGTGTCTCTCAGGGCACCCACAGGACAGACATCCACGCAGGCCCCGCAGAGCTGACAGCCCGATTCCACAAGGCTTCGCCCCAGGGGGGTGGCGACCTCCTGGCGGCCGCCCTTTTCACGAAAGACTATGACACGGGCGCCACGCACCTCATGGCATACACGCACGCAGCGACCGCACCGGACACAGAGGGTCATGTCCCGCTCGAAATAGGCTCCCACCGTCTCGGCCGCCGGTCGCTTCAGGGCAGGAGGAGGATAGGGGAAATCGATGCCAACCGTCTCCACTAGGCGCTGAAGCTCGCAGGTCCCGTTCCGCGGGCACCCAAGGCACTCCCTGGGATGGTCCTGGAGGATCAGCCGCAACATCTCTCGTCGAAAATCCAGGACCTTGGGTGTTTTGGTCCAGACCTTCATGCCGTCGGCCACCGGAGTCGAACAGGCCGCCGGCAGTCCGCGCTGCCCCTCGATTTCAACGGCGCAAAGTCGGCAGGATCCGTTGGGTTTGAGTGAAGGATGGTGGCAAAGCCTGGGGATGACCACCCCTGACCGGTCCGCAACTTCCATGATGGTCTGGTTGGCGTCCGCTTCCACCTCTTGATCATTGATACGAAATCTAATCGAATGCATCCTCACCTCGAGTGCTCACCTCCATGAAAACCGCTTGAGCGATGAATGAACAGTTCAATCCGGCAGGGCGAGGGCGCCGGCGTGCCCGTTTTTCACATGGCGGGGACGCAGCCCCGACTCACTTTTTCCCTGAACATGCCCAGAGCCTCCGGCGTGTATTTGCGGACCACTGCAGCCCGCTCTATTCCCCGGCTCCGGAGATCCTCGTCATAAGCCGGATGTTGTGGCGTAGGTGCCGGCGTCTCCATCAGGCAGGTGTATTCGTAAGTTCGCGAGTCCATGACCACGTCAATGATCGAACAATCCCCTCTCGGGATACTTTCGATCCAGCCCAGGCGGCGCATGCACTCGAACCGTGCCTGATCCGTGATGAAGAAATACGCGTTGAGCAGCGTCGCCAGGCGATCGAACGGTTGCGATTCAAAATCGTGCCCACTGCTGCCGTGGTGCACACTCATAAGGAGATCGTAAAAGCTGTTGCGGCTCTCCGGGCTCTCCTCACAGAAAAAGAGAATCACGTCGTCGGGCAGATCGGCCCAGCGGGTATGCTCGTCGAGGTCGGTGACCGACTGGAAAATGCGTCGCCATTCACGAAATCCTCTCTCGGCAAACCGCTTCTTCCTGTGTGATACAAGCGAAACGACCCCTCCCATTGCCAACCTCCGGGTGTCTCAGGTTCGATGCGTCAGCACAGTTTTCGATTGTCACGTTGCGATCGGGGCAGGTCCACTTCACGGATTTGCGTGCCACCAGGAGAAGCCGAACAGGCAGCCTCGAGGTTCACCATACCGCTGTCCTGCCATCTCCAAATCCTCCAAATCCGAGCCCTTGATCTATCCCACCCCACGACAACTCGAACCCAGAAACTACCCAGCCGCCGCCTTCGCCTCCATCCGCTCCCGATCCTGGAGCTTCTTTCCCTTTCTCAGTCCCGGCCCCAGAGCCCGGATGCGATCGGTGAAATCCTTACAGCACTGGGCGAATTGAGGTCCCATGGCCGATGAGTTGAAATACATCTCGACACGATCGGGGTTGATGCCGATCCTGCCGAGAATATCCTTCACGTAAGCGACCCGCTTCTGAGCCCTGTAATTACCGGACAGGTAATGGCAGTCCCCCAGCAGGCATCCGGAGACGAAGACGCCGTCCGCACCGTGCTCGATGGCCTTGAGCAGGAAGATGGCATCGACTCGACCGGTGCACGGCACCTTGACGATGCGGACGTTGGTCGGGTACTGAAGGCGCATGGAGCCGGCCAGGTCGGCCGCGGCATAAGAGCACCACTGGCAGCAGTAGCAAACGATGATGGGCTCGAAATTCTGATCCATGGTTGTTCAGCCTCCTTGGTTGCGAATCTGTCCTTTTGGGCGAGTTGTACAAGGTTTCAGCCTGGGCCGAGGAGTCACTCTGAGCGCAGATTCAGGTTTGAATCTTCGAATCCTCCGTCTGCGCAGCGGGTTTCTCTCTTTGCACGGCACATCCGCAGCAAAGCTCGATGGTGGTGAGCGCCGCGGCCCGCAGCGCTCCTTGCCGGCGAAGATGCAACGGCCGACAGGTCTGAGCTTTGCTCTGTGCCCTGACAAGGCAGATGAGCCGGACTGAAAGTGGTCTGCAGGGAATTACGTCGGGATGGATCGGAAAGACGTCTTTCGGCCTGGCCCTGTGCCTACCAAACACGGGTAGTGGTGAACGTGCACCCCTCAGGTGAAGCCGAAAAACAAGGTCATGGAATGTTGCTCCGTGGAATGATGGTTTCTGAAATACAGCTCTCTTGTTACTGGAAGGGGGCCATCATTTCAAATCGGAAATATCTATGTGAAGGCGTTTGAGGATATAAAATAATCAATGAATTAGTGATTGATGACCTAGCTGGCATTCCAAGTTTTGCATTGGTGAGCTTCAGGAATCTGTTGCAGGATCGCCGCCAGGGGTGGTGGGCTGGCAATGCTCTCGACTTGCGCTCAGGAGTTTCTGGCCGGGAAGGGTGGCATGGGCTAAGCGAAGCAGGCCATGCGGGGTTCCCCTCGTGCATGGGCACGCTTCATTTGGCCTGCGTCATCCGTAAGCCAACGAAATTGGTGGAAGCCGGCAGGGAAGGGTCACAACCGGAACTTGCCCTTCAGTGCCAACGTTCAAACAGATCGTGAGGAATCTGAAAGATGTCCAGCACCTTGCCGATGGTCTGATGAATGATGTCCTGGATGGTCTTGGGGCGGTGGTAAAATGCCGGAATGGGAGGCAGAATGACTGCGCCCAGAGATGCAGCCTTCAGCATGAGTTCGAGATGACCCTGGTGGAGAGGCGTTTCGCGCACCACCAGGACCAGAGGCCGGCGTTCCTTGAGGGTCACGTCTGCCGCCCTTACCAGCAGGCTTGCCGTGTAGGAGTGCGCAATGGCCGACAGTGACTTGATGGTGCAGGGAATCACCACCATGCCACCCGTCAGAAAAGATCCGCTGGCAATGGGAGCAGCCAGTGCATCATCCGGGTGCACCGCGGCGGCATGAGCTGCGATTTCCGAAAGCGGGATGTCGGTTTCGATGTGAATGTTGGTCTCGGCGGCCTCGGTGAGGACCAGGTGGGTTTCGTAGTCCAGATGCTTCAGGATCCGAAGCAGTTCGATGCCATAGATCACCCCGCTCGCCCCGGTGATGCCCACCACGATACGCTTGGAAGGGTCCTTCATGGGTCGCCTATTTCCTTGCAGCAGCAACGATATCCTGAACCAGGCCGTCTATGTTCGCCATGACCTGATCGATTCCGGCCGGGTCGAGCTGGTCCCAGTGAAGCCCTGCGACCACCACCACTTTGGCTCCCAATTCGGCTGCCAAACGCTCCGAAACCGTTTTGACGACCTCGTCTTCCTTGTGTCCCACGTAGCAGAAAACCGAGGCGGTGGCCGAAAGCTGCGCTGGGTTGGCAATGCTGGGCCGCGATTGGGCCATGGCTACGGCGCCGAGGTGCGCAGCACCCCCCCAAATCGATACCAGGAGATCTCCTCCCAGACGCTGCATCATGGCCTCCACTAAATAACCGCCTCGCTCCAGGCGGAAGAAGCGGGGCTTCGCTTGATTCACCAAGATCGCCTCCCCTTCGTGTCACGCCCCTTACAAGCTCCCTGCTCCTGGGCAGCGCTCTTTCGCCCTGGCTGGTCCCGGTCCAGTCCATTGGCACGCCACATTAGTGAAAGGTCGGCAGCGTTTCAAGTGAAAAGGTCGGCAGCGTTTCTAATTGCCCGGCCCCGGAATACGCTTATTCGATGGATCCCATAAAGGTGGCGTTCACTCACCGAACACCAGATCATTCCGGATCCATCCCACTGAGTCCGAGCCATGATAGTAGCCGATCTCGATCCACTGCCCACTGCGCTTCAGTATCTTGTAAATCTCGCCTTCGCTGACCTCTGCCACCACAATGTTCTTTATACCGGGACCT
>CAZEOY010000077.1:0-2071 GCA_964513835.1 uncultured Syntrophobacteraceae bacterium | reverse complement strand
TGATGACCGCGGTTTGAATGTCCGAAATCAAGTCCTTGTGAACCCATCCCCGATTGTTGACCCAGTCCCGGATATGAACCCATTCACCCTTCTTCTTCTCGACATCGATCGGATAGCCCAATGGGGCCTTGAAAACGATGCTGTCCTTGAGGCTGGGGCCGGAGCGAATGTTCACTTCGTCCTTACCGATGCTTTTCGTGGCTGCCAGAGCAGGGGCAGCCAGCCAAAAGACGCAAAGAATAATGGGTCCGAAAACGAGCTTCACGAGTTTCTCCTTGTTACGAGGATTCATCATTCAATACAAAGGCAGGCTCCTTGAGCTGATGGAAGATCACGATAGGGCCTTGAAGCCCTGGCGCTTCCCAACATGCATATCGACCGGCCGAAGACCGGTGGATACCGGTGCCATGTGCACCTTGATGCGCGGGAGATGCCGGGCAAGGTCCCGACAAGCGACGTGGAGGCGGTCGTCCGGCAATGGGATAAGGATCGATGGTGCGCACGGGCGCTATGGAAAGAGGTGTCGTCAACATGAATCCATATGGGCTCAGGCGGGCTGCTGGTCCCCCCCTGGTCAGTTCTGTTCCGCGGGAATGCAGAACTCTTCATCATATAGAGCGCCAATCAACTGTCTCCCCAGATACTGATTACAAGAGCGATGCCACATGGAGGTCCGCAGTCAATCCACAAACAGGTGACCACAGGGCGAACGTGCGCGATCGTTCATAGCCGGGAGTGATGCCGACACGTGAAAGGATGTTGAGCTGGAGAGCCGGAGCATTTGAAAGATGCGGGCTGCGGCTGGGAGCAGTTCGTTTGAGCGGGAGGGGATCGCAACTGAATCCGGTAAAAGACCGAACCTGCTTCGGGGGCCGAGGAAGGAATCGGTCGGTGAGTGGGAGCGGACGGGCCCCCCTCGCTGTACTGTGAAAAAGGACAAAATCCTGTGCGAGTGGACAGCATCCCGCATGGCAGTACTGGAGACCCCCCCCGGCACAAGTCACGTTCTCCGCAGAAGGGATGGAAGCTGATACTTTTTCAACAGAGCGTAAAGCCTCGAGCGTGAAAGTCCCGAAATGGCGCATGCCTCCTCCATATCCTTGGTCACGGTCATCAGTTCCTTCAAGTATTGCTGCTCAGCATCTGCAATGACAGCCTCACGAATGACCTGAAGGCTGGGCATGACCCTGCTCGCTCCTTCCGACACAGGCTTACCCTCTTGAGAGCGCGAATGCTCCTGAGCAAACGTAGCTCGAGCCAGGCGAACACGCACATAGGTCGGGAGATGCTTGGGGTAGATCAGGGGCTCACTGCCGGCAGCGGCCACCGCCCGCTCCAGGGCGTTCGCCAGTTCTCTCACATTGCCGGGCCAGTCGTAACGACGAAGGACATCGAAGAAATCAGGTGAGAATCCTTTTTCCGCGACTCCATAGGATCTACAGAGCTTTGCCGCGTGATGCACCACCAGGTCCTGGATGTCCTCCATCCGTTCCCTCAGGGGGGGCAATTCCATGGTGAAGGCTCGGAGGCGGAACAGGAGATCCTTGCGGAACAGGCGGCGTTGCACCATGGAGTCCAGATTCCGGTTGGAGGCCGCGATCAACCTGAAATCACTACGGATTTCAGAATTGCCTCCAACCTGTCTGAAGCGCCTCTCCTGCAAAACCCTGAGGAAGGACTTCTGCACCGAAGGCGGCATTTCCCCCACTTCGTCGAGAAAGAGTGTCCCTCCGTCGGCTCTTTTGATCAGGCCGCTCTGGGCCTTGTCTGCACCGGTGAAAGCCCCCTTTTCGTACCCGAAGAGTGTGCTCTCCACCAGAGTTTCAGGCAGTGCCGCACAATCCACCACGACAAACCTGCGGTTAGCCCTTCTGCTATTGTGATGAATGGCCCATGCGAAGAGCTCTTTGCCGGTGCCCGTTTCTCCGGTGATGAGCACATTGGCGTCGCTGTTGGCGGAAAGCGCCAGCACCTCGAGGCAGCGTCTCATTTGATGACTGCTTCCAACGATGTCCTCGAAAGTTTCCTTCTTCAAAAGTTCATCCGGCTCACGGACCACCTTTTTGGCCCG
>CAZEOY010000076.1:9171-9833 GCA_964513835.1 uncultured Syntrophobacteraceae bacterium | reverse complement strand
TTTTTGGGGAAACGTGCACCGGGGTCCGCCACACCCATGCGTTTCTTCCTCATCGCGTTTCCTTCAAACCCTTTCTGCGTCCGGGAGTCTCGGCTCCCGGGCGCCCTTCACCCTTCCATTTTCAATCCCGGCCTTTGAACGTATAAGGAGTTCTCTGCACCTCCCGGCCCGTGAACGGGGCTGTGGGAGGCCTGTTTCAGCCCAGAACGCATGAGTGAATCGAAAGGAGCATCGATGCCCAGGGAAGAAGAACCGCCCAAAGCTGCCATCCTGCTGGTGGCTTTCGGCACGAGCGTTCCGGAGGCCCAAATGGCCTTCGACCGAATACAGGCAAAAACCGTCGAGGCTTTTCCCGGGAGAGAGATCCGGTGGGCGTACACGTCCAAGTTCATAAGGGCGAAGCTGGCCCGGGAAGGAAAAGTGCTCGATTCACCGGAGTCGGCTCTCGCCAGGTTGAAGGACGACGGCTTCTCCCATGTCGCCGTCCTGTCCCTCCACGTGTTTCCAGGCCAGGAGTTTCACGATCTCTATCGTACGGCGATGTTTTTCACGCAGATGGCCAAAGGATTCCGAAACGTCGTCGTGGCCAGACCCCTGCTCTCCTCCTATGACGATCTGGTGCGGACGGCCGGGGCCTTGCTGCTGCAGATCCCCGCCGGGCA
>CAZEOY010000076.1:0-9161 GCA_964513835.1 uncultured Syntrophobacteraceae bacterium | reverse complement strand
CGCCGGGCGTCGGCCGGATGAGCCCGTTCTGTTCATGGGCCACGGCAATCAGAAGCATCCGGCGGACATGGTTTACGCGGCCATGAACTTCGTGCTTGCGGACCTTTCAGAAAATGTTTATGTCGCCACGGTCCAGGGGAGGCCGGGCATCGATGATTTTCTCCCGAAGCTCAGAGACAGAAAGACGAAACGGGCCTGGCTGCTTCCCTTCATGACCGTGGCGGGCGAGCACGCGCGGAAAGACATGGCGGGCGACGGTCCCGACAGCTGGCGCTCGGTGCTGGCTCGAAACGGGATCGACTGCGAGGCTCAACTGACGGGGATTGCTGAAAACCCGGCCATTGTGGAGATCTGGCTTGATCACCTGAGGGACGCTCTGCGCCTCTTCGAGGCCCGTTAGGAAGCGATGCGGGGGATTGCATAGCTGCAGGGCACTTCGCAGCCGCATTTGCCGCACACATCCACCAACGGAAGGTCGGCGTAGTGCGCATCGTTTGCCAGGCATTGCCGATAACAGGCCTGGCGGTCGAAGCGATCCGGGAAAAGGGCTTCGTAGCGGCATTTCTTGATGCATCCCCCGCACTTCCGGCCTGCCTTGACAAGGCAGTACTCGACATCGGGACGTGGCGTCGGTGCGAGTGGCATTGTCGTCACGAGGCTTCCCAGCCGCCCACAGCAGCCGGCTTCGGTGATGAGCCAATGGTGGGAGCCGAAGGTCCCCAGTCCCGCAATGAACCCGACATGTTTGTGTGACCAGCCGCTTATCAGCCGTTCCTCGTCGAAATTGTGCGTAGCAGGTGTGATGGAGGCTTCAAAGCCGCGCTCACGTATGGCTGTCCTCAACTGCTCGTTGACAGCCTGGATGAGCTGATTGGTGATGACATAGGCTTGCGCCCAGCTTCTGGCCGTGAAGTGAGGCTCCCCATCGTTCTCCCGCCCCAGGCTTCTGTTGAAGGGGATGAAGAAGACGAGTACAGAGCGTGCTCCGGTAAGGAGGTCCGGTGGCATGGCGTGTTCGCGGGCGACCACAGTGCGAAGCCTGGAAAAGAGGGGATCGTCGGCAGAGGCCACGGCCATGAGGGGTTTGCGCCACAGGCCATCCCCATGCCTCTCCCTCTCCCAATCTGAAACTACCCGCTTGGCCTCTTCTCCCAGCCTCTCCAGCATTTCGTCTCTCCGTGTTCCAGTGCGTGGCAGTTCTTCCCGTCATATTCGGATTCCCGATTATAGCCTGATCCTGATTTTGACAATTGTTCCATTTGGAGTCAAAATTATAAAAATGTGATGTACAACGAGAATTCCCTTTCCATGGGGGTTGCATCATGGATTCAGGGTGGGTTTGGTGAGAGGATGGACCGACAGGATCCGGCGCCAGGTTTCAGACGGACGAGGGAGGTGGCGGGTGGGCGATAATCTGAGGGTTGTTCTGGTCGAAGATCACCCCATTTTTCGGGAAGGTCTGCGTGCCCTGGTGGCCTCCTCCCTGGGGTACGAGGTAGTCGGAGAAGCTGAGGACGGTCTGCAGGCCATCGATCTGTGCCGTGACTGCAAACCCGACCTGGTCCTGATGGACCTGTCCCTTCCCAATATGAATGGTATCGAAGCCGCCGGCCGCATCAAGGGTTTCTGCCCCAAAACGATCATTCTCGCCGTCACCGTGCACATGGACGATGAGTACATCGCCGCAGCCTTCCAGGCGGGGGTAGACGGTTATGTTCTGAAAGACGCCAAACGCCCGGAAATCATCGCGGCCATCCAGACCGTTGTTTCGGGGAGACCCTATCTTTCACCCGGTGTTTCGGAGAAGGTGATCCGGGGGTTCGTCAAGGGGTCGACAGGAAAACCGGGCAGTGAATCCTCATCGCCGTTGACACCCCGTGAATTGGAGGTCCTCAAGCTGGTGGCCGAGGGGCATACCAACCGGGCCATTGCCGACCAGCTCTTCATCAGTGTCAAGACCGTAGAAAAGCACAGGTCCAGCCTGATGGCCAAGCTGGGTCTGCACAATCCGCAGGCCCTCACGGCATATGCTCTCGAAAAAGGGCTGATCGGCCGACGCTCGTCCTAACCTTCTCTGGGCCAGGAAACAAGGATCTGCATTCCTTCCCCCGGTTCCGAGCTGATGAAGAATCGTCCGCCCGATAGCTCGGCTCTCTCCCTCATGCTCGAGAGTCCCATGCCGGTCTCGCTTTCGGGATCACTGGCCCGAAGATTCCGGGGCAGCCCTTTTCCGTTGTCCCGAACTTCGAGCTCGATGAATTCGCCATTCTGCCTGAGCTCCAGGCGAATCCGGTCACACTGGCTGTGTTTGACCGCATTGTTGAGGGCCTCCTGAATAATTCGAAACATCGCGATTTTCAGGCGCGCCGGAATTTCCTCCTCATCGAGCTCGGTATGCCGCTCCACGATGATATCCTTATAGATGTTCTCAAGCTCCCTGCACAGCCATGCGATGGTTGCGAGAATACCCAGATCGTCCAGCATGGCGGGACGCAGGCTTTTCAGCATACCCCGCAACTCTCGCATGACCTCCTGAATGAGGGAAACCGCGGCTTCGAGCGAACTGAGCTTTTCGGGGGAGACCACGGGAATCAACCGCTCGAGGGATTCCTCGATACTGAACTTCACGGCGCTCAGGGACTGCCCGATGCTGTCATGGAGCTGCATGGCGATGTGCTTGCGTTCCGTCTCCTGAGCATACAGCAGCTGGGCCGAAAGAAGCTTGAGCTGACGCTCGGAGTCCTCGATGATCTTTTGAGCCCGGCGCCGCTGCTCTTCAACTCCGATGGCGGAGGCGATGATCCCCGTCAGCCGCTGTTCTTCCTCGCTCGGAACGACGTCACGATCAAAGAAGCTGCAGAGGGACCCAACCGGCTCAGGCCCGAGTCTGACCAACTGGCCGAAATAGGTTTTGAGGCGGTGAGCCGCAATCCACGGGTCCTTTCTTGCGTACGGGGAGGTGTCGAGATTCGCAATGAGGTGGGGTCCGTAGGCATTGGTTTCCATGAGCTCCCGGCAGATCTGGCCTTGGGGCAGTGTGCCGCCTTCTCCTCCCTCCAGGAGTCTTCCGTACTTCCCCCAGAGGTGTAGCTTTCCATCCTCCACCAGGCTGTAGAAGCTCCCCGAGGAGTTCAGGAGCACCCCGCAGGATTCCGTGAGACGCTGGATGTTCTCCAAGGGGTTGACTCCGAAACTGACGAAACACTCATTCATGCCGGTCAACCGCGCTTCGGTTCTTGCCATCCTGTCGACGGTGACCTGGGCGTAAAATCCGAAGCTGATGAGCAGGCCGATGGCCAGCAGCCGCATGATCGTTTCGTTGAGATCCGGAGTCACGAGACGCGAATCCAATGGCCCGAGCCCATACACGAAGGAATCCAGCATCGACTCGACGATCCAGTATACACCGGACAGGCCAATGGCCACCCACCCCATGCGCTTTCTCATCCAGGATTTGTACGGCAGGGTCATGGTTGTTTATCCTTCAAAAGGTCGAGGGTGCAGATCGCTGGAGGAAGGACCCGGCAAGATCGTGCCCTGCCGTCCCCCCGGGACTTTTGATCCGAATTCCGAATTCCGTCTTCCGCCTTTTCCAGGTTTGGCGTCCTGATTCTAACACAGGCTTCAAGATGGGCCGCGTGCGGGATTCACAGGCGGTGCGAATGAGTCTCATGAGAGTCTGAACAAATAGGTCTTGCGGAAAAATGCTCCAATGGGTATGTGAGCCGGGAGGGAGCCCGAAAGGGTGGTTCAATTTCAAAGGCTGCAAGCAGGGAGAGTTTTCTTTGACTGTGGAAGATTCCAGCATATCGACCGAATCCCCCGCCGGGATGATCCATTATGAAAGAAGGGCCAGAAGGTGGAACATCTGGGTCACCGGATTTCTCGTCGCTGTGCTGTTGGTTCCGTTGCCCTTCGTTCGCTTCGAGACATGGCCGGGAAGGCAGATGATCGGCGAGCACATCACGACACCGTGGAGCCGATTCCGGATCTGTTATGAATCCTTTCCCGGCAGTGAAACAGTGGAGGAGGTTTACTCCTTCACCTGGAAGGGGCGCCTCAGGAATGAAAACGGGGCGAACCCTCAGTTCCTGCATCCGCGCTCCCTCGGGCCGGCCGTTCTCAAGTGGCAGAACCGCCCCGAGATCATCCTCCATGATGCCTTTATCGGGGGGGAGCTCATCAAGGTCGAAACCTTCTGGCAGCCCATGATCCTCTGGCCATTCAAGATGGTCTGGCAAATCAGGGAGCATTTCAAGGTTCCCGTAAGGAAGTGAGCGGATCGGGGGAAGTGAAATCGGAAGGGGGAGCGTCACGAAGTTGGGGTCGGGTTTTCTGATTCCAGCTGCTCGGCGGACGAAACGAAAAAATCCTTGTAGAAAAAGAAGCTCACAGAGAGGGGCAGGAAGTAGTACACGATGCGGTAGATCAGTGTTGCCATGAGCGCCCGGTCATAGTCCAGGCCCATCAGGTAGAAGCATCCGGCCATGGAGCCTTCCATGATGCCTATGGAGGCCGGGGTGATGGAGAAGAGGCCCGCAAAGATACCCACCGAAAAGCCCACCAGCAGGGATCGATCGTCCACTGGATAGTTTACGGCCAGGAAGGACGCTTTCAGGCACAGGAACATGGTCAGCCAGTCGAGCACGGCGAAGGCCGCAGGCGCGAGAAGGATGCTCGAATCCTTGACCAGAAGGTTCATACTTCGATTGAAGTTCTGAAAGAACCTTTCGGCCCGTTCCGACGGTTGCCATGACGGGTTGCGGATCTTGCTGCCGAACCAGGAAAAGGCGCGCATCAGCCACTGCCACAGGAGCTTTCGAAAAGACTCGCTGATGATGGTGTGGATCGTCACCCAGGTGAGCATGAAAGCCACCACGAGAATCAAGACGCCCACTTCCATTTCGCGCCTGCTCATCTTGTACTGGCTGTAGAGGAAAAAGAATCCCAAGTACACGAACACCACGGCAACGGTATTGGTCAGGAATCCATGGACCATGGAAATGGAGAGCGTGCTGCTCGGCGGCACCTTTTCTCGCGACAGCAGGTAGAGCTTCACGGCCATTCCGCTGAGTCCTCCCATGGCCATGACATAGTTCAAGGCGGTGGATACCAGGGAGATGCGGAAGGAAGCGGCGAATGGAAGAGGATGTTTCATGCCGCGGAGGAGGCGATGAAGCACGGCGGCGATGAATGTGTAGCTGGCCGCGCTTGCCAGGAGTGCTGCGAAGACCCAAAAAGCGTCGAGTTCCTGAAAGCTTGCCCCGAGCTTTTTCAGATCGGCCCGATTGAAGGTGATGACGAGAATGGACAAGCCGAGGGCCGCTGCAAACCAGAATCGCTTTTTTCTAAAGATCCAGTGGTTCAAACACTCGCTCCTCAACCGGCCTGAAAGCTCCTCGGAGTGCTCCGCACGGCCATTCCTCCCCCGTGAAGCAGCATGGAGTCTGTGTCCCGCTCCAGGAGGGGACGCACGCCCCGGCCGGCCGAGCCTCCTCAGAGTGAAAGTGAACCCACACTTAGCAGAATCGCATGGACAATGGAAGATCCATCGCAATGAAAGAGCCTCCTTCATGGCGTTCCACCCCGTTCCGATTGCAGGCTGGAGTGTGTCCCGAGAGCCCCGGAACTGGGAAGGCGCACCCGCTCCACCTCTCCGAATCCCACTCCGGCTGCGGATGGAAACCCAGTGACTGAAACCTTGACATAGCGAAATGGCTGCAGGATGTTGTCTGAGAATGGCGAACTGATGCCTTCCCCAGCGTGGGTTGCCATCTCCGGGGGGTCTTGTCCGGTCCCAAGTCGGTGATCGTGATTCATCCCAAAAGTTCAGGACCTGAATGGATGCTTGTTGATGCTTGGCGGTGACGAAGTGGTCGGGGACATCGCTGAAGACTCAAATTTTGAGAGAGGGAGTTGTCTTGGAGGGGAGTCCCTGATGTGCACATCCGGCCGATTGTCTGCAATGCATTTCTGGCATCCCGCTTTTCAAGCGAAAGTCCGTATTCACTCCACACGGGAATCTGATTGACGCATGCACAGGCAAGAGTATCAGCTCATGTATGATGCCGAGGATAGGCTGTGGTGGTATTTGGGCATGGAAAAAATCAGCCGCGCCGTCATCGAGAGATTCTACCCGCGCGGTTCCCGCCTGAGAATTCTGGATGCCGGCTGCGGTACCGGCGGCTCCACAAGGTATCTCAATGACTATGGAAGGGTCACAGGGCTCGATTTTTCCTCTGATGCCCTTGAATTGGCTGCTCTTCGTGGACTCACGCTTCTGGTGCAAGCCTCTGTGACCTCCCTGCCCTTCGCCCCGAAACAGTTCGATCTTATCGCATCCTTCGATGTGCTGTGCACACTGGGGCCCGACGATCAATTGGCCCTAAAAGAGTTCCATCGCTCACTGGTGCCCAATGGCCGCCTGTTTCTCCGGCTGCCTGCTTATGATTGGCTTCGCGGAGCTCACGACCGCGCGGTAGATATCCGACAACGCTATGCCGCGGGGAGTGTCAGTCGGCTATTGCTCAAAGCAGGTTTCCATTTGGAGCATTTGAGCTACGCCAACACCCTGATGTTTCCCATTGCGGTTATGAAACGCTGGAGCGAGAGGTTCCGGGCTCCTCAGAAGGCGTCCGATTTGAGCCTCGATCCTGGGAGCCTGAATCCGATTTTGACGTGTATACTGTCCAGTGAGGCCAAGTATGTGGCCAACCGAGGCATGCCTTTCGGTTTGACTGTAATCGCTGTCGCTCGCAGAGTCTGATCAGGCGCGACAGTGATGGGGAGCTCTTCTCCATCGATGTTTGATTCCTGGTGGCGCGAATTCAGCAATTTCACCCCGGAACGTGTCGCTGCATTTTCACGTTGACTCCCGGTCGATTTGGCGGGAACATCCAAGAGTCCAGCCCCAAGGTGCACGGCAAGATCGAGGCTCGGAAAGTGTTGTCAGTTCTGTGGTCGTCGTCAGGAACCCTTGCTCTCTCTCTCTCGAATCAGGAGATCTGCTGCATGGCTACTCCACTGCCTGAAACAGTGGGAAGCATTTCGGCTTTCTTCCCAGCCTACAATGATGGCGGCACCATCGCGAGCATGGTCATCTCCACCATCCAGACACTTCGGCGGCTAACCCCTGATTTCGAAGTCATTGTAGTGAATGATGGCAGCTCCGACCATACCATGGAGATTCTTGAAGAGCTGAAAGACCTTTATCGTCCCTATTTGCGAGTGGTGGATCACGGCACAAATCGAGGCTATGGTTCGGCTTTGCGGAGCGGCTTTGCAGCCGCGACCAAAGACTGGATCTTTTACACCGATGGAGACGCCCAATACGATCCGCGAGAGCTCACCCGATTGCTGCAGGTGTGGCATCCTGGCGTGGATGTTGTCAATGGTTACAAGATATCACGGAACGATCCGTGGTATCGGGCATTCATCGGCCGCATCTATCATCATACCGTACGCGTGCTGTTTGGGTTCAAGCTGCGAGATGTGGACTGTGATTTCCGCCTGATTCGCCGCGGAGTCTTCGATGACATCACGCTGTATTCGACTTCGGGGACCATCTGTCTGGAGCTTGTCAAGAAGCTGCAGGATCTGGGATGCGTGTTTTCAGAAGTCCCGGTCCACCATTTCCATAGAGCATACGGGCGCTCACAGTTCTTCAATTTCAGACGTCTGGGGCGAACCGCAGTGGAGCTCTACCGGCTATGGTTTCGACTGGTGATTCTCCGAGGGCATCAAAGATCACCGCGGGTACGCCGCATCTCAAAAACAGATCAGCCTCAGACGGTCCCTCGCAACGCACCGATAAAGCTATGATCAGTGCATTGACAGGGAGCAGAGTACTCATTACCGGCGGACTTGGCTTCATTGGCTCCAACCTGGCACGGCGGCTGGTGGATCTTGGGGCTCAGGTGACCCTGGTGGACAGCCTGATTCCGGAGTATGGTGGCAACCTCTTCAACCTGCACGGAATAGAGCAGCGGGTCCGATTGAACATCTCGGATGTCCGCGACGAAAACAGCCTGCAGTACCTGGTTCAGGGGCAGCAGTATCTGTTCAATCTGGCTGGCCAAACCAGCCATCTCGATTCAATGCTCGATCCGTGTACGGACCTGGAAATCAACTGCCGTGCCCAGCTCTCCATCCTGCAATCCTGTCGGAAGTGGAATCCCGGCGTCAAAATTGTTTTTGCCAGCACTCGTCAAATCTACGGAAAGCCCGATTATCTCCCCGTGGACGAAAACCATCTTTTGCGCCCTGTGGACGCCAATGGCATCAACAAGATGGCGGGCGAATGGTACCATATCCTCTATAACAACACGTATGGCACACGCGCCTGCGCTTTGCGGCTCACCAACACCTACGGTCCGAGGATGCGGATCAAGGATGCACGACAGACCTTCCTGGGGGTTTGGATCCATCATCTGATCCTGGGCCAGCCTTTTGAGGTTTGGGATGGCTCTCAGCTCCGAGATTTCACCTACGTGGAGGATGCCATCGATGCTTTCCTCCTGGCTGCCGTCAGCGAAGAGGCCAACGGTCAGGTTTTCAATGTGGGCGGCGATGGGCCGATCAGCCTTAAAGATCTAGCTGATCTGGTCGTCGAGGTGCATGGCGGGGGGAAGTACCAGGTCAAGGAGTTTCCTCCGGAACGCAAGATTATAGATATTGGCAGCTATTATTCCAACTATGAGCGAATCCGGTCGGTCCTGTGCTGGCAGCCCAGGACCTCGCTCCGAGAAGGTCTCGCCGCAACCCTTTCCTATTTCAGCGAGCACTTGAGTCATTACCTGTGAATCCGACCTGCTCTCAACAGCCTGCCCCCATCTTGCCTGCGGATCTGCTGCGGGACTACCATGCCCATCGACCCGAGATCCATGAAGCGATTCAAAGAGTCCTGGACAGCGGACGCTATATCCTGGGTGAAGAGGTGGCGGCGTTCGAGGCGGAGTTTGCCCGCTACCTGGGGGCAAAACATGTGGTCTGCGTTGGCTCCGGTACGGATGCCCTCTGCCTTGCGATGAAGGCCTGTAATATCGGCTCCGGGGATGCGGTTCTGACGGTATCCCACACTGCCGTTGACACGGTTGCCGCCATCGACGTTTGTGGAGCACACCCGCTGCTGGTCGATGTCGTCCCCCGCACCTACACGATGG
>CAZEOY010000075.1:8418-9855 GCA_964513835.1 uncultured Syntrophobacteraceae bacterium | reverse complement strand
CCCGGGCGGTATCCTCTCCCTTGCCGGCGCAAAGCAAAGCCAGAACGTTGCCGTCGTCGCGACGGCCCCCGGAGAGCTCATTCGTCAGCTCCCGGGCGGCCTTGTTGGTCACGATGGCCGTTCCCTGACCGTCCACCAGGAGCAATGGATCGGAAATCCCTTCGAAGATAGATTGAAGATGATCCGAATGTCGCAGGATGCTGTCCAGGGCGCCCAGGTATTCGGCTGAAATGCCGAGCTGGCGGCCCATTGCCCGGAGGATCTCGTGATCCTCTGCGCGGAAGGAGTCGCCCGGTGCTTTCTCCAGAAAGAGCAGGCCCTCGGGGTTTCCTGCTGAGGATTCCACCGCGATGAATGCTGTGCCCTCGTTGACCCGAACCTCGGAGTGGGTCAAGATCTTCACGTAATCAACGGGCAGGACCGGCTTCGCGGCGCCGTCAGGCCAGACGAAGTAGTTCTGCGAGGCGAAGGTGCAGATGTAGGCCGCTCGTTTCAGGGAGAAGCGTGCAGCAAGAAGCGGAAGGCAGCGCTCCCAGAGTTGAGGCCGTGTCTGGCAGCTGTTCACGCTGTGCAGCAGCCGGACAAAGAGATCCACATCGGCGGTTCGCTCTGCCGATTCACGCGCGAGCTCGCGGGTACGCTCCGCAACCCTGTGCTCGAGAGCGGCAGCATACTCTTCGAGTTGGATGCGGTTTTCAGCGATGTGTTGTCCGAGCTGTTCCACACCCTGGATCATGGCGCCGATCTCATCACGGCTCTGCACTTCCCGCAGGAGCTCCTGCCCCTCGGCATCTTTCAAGCTGCTGCGCAGAAGCTGCATCAGGTCGCGGATATTGTCCGTGACCACCCGTTTGAAGATGAACTGAGTGGCCAGGAAGAAAAGCACGGCGGCAAAGGAGAAGATGATCAAGTAAGCCAGCACCCGCTTCCTCACCTTGGCCGTCTGGGCTGAAGTTGGAACGCCCACAAAATCCAGGCCGCCGACTGCGTCCACGATGCGGCCGAAACCTCGTTCGCCGTACTGTTCAAGCAGCTCTACCGGGGCGTCTTCAGTGCGACCGTGGCAATGCAGGCAGCTCTTTTCGAACCGCACGGGGCGGGCCATGACAAAGTGATCCACGCCCTCAAGGCTCATGTGGCCTTCCCACAGCACCAGGTCGGGGCTGTTGCGGAAGAAGGCGATCAGATGTCGTTCGGTTTCGTTGGCTTCAAATTCCGGATTACGAGCATTCTCAGCCACGCGGCGATAAAGTGCGTGCCCGCTCTTCTGCCCGGCCTTTTCCATGACCGAACGGGATATGAACGAGGAAGACATGGCTTCGATGATGAACTTGTCCGGCAGTTCCTCGTACATCCGCGGACGAAGTGTCATGCGTACGTAGCTCTGCACGGATTCCACCTGGGAGAGAATCAGTTCCGCTCGTTCGCGTACCTCCT
>CAZEOY010000075.1:0-8408 GCA_964513835.1 uncultured Syntrophobacteraceae bacterium | reverse complement strand
GTACCTCCTTCTCAAGGACGCTGCGCATCTGCATGTAAAAGCCCGAGGCGAACAATGTGCCGATGAGGATGGCCGCGAGGGTCAAGCAGAAGAGGAACTTGCTCTGAATGGTGTAGAAATGGGGGAGCTTCATCGGCTGTGCATCATTCCCGCGGCATGCACTTTACCCGCGACCTCCACGGATGTTAGGTTATGGCATCGTGGATGGTTGACAACCCACTGCCCGAGCGCACAGGCGCGAGAGCCGACCGCCTTTATGGAAGGGCCTACGTTGCAGCAACGGAGCTGAACCATGCAGACAATCGTTTCCTCAGGCTGCGCCCTCCTTCTGGGTGCAGCCTCGGTGGCTCTCTTTTGGGGCGCCTGGATATCCCTTCTGGCCATGGCAGCATCGGGAATCCTCTTCCTCCGCGGCCAAATCTCGGCACGCCGGTGTCTCGTGCGCATGATAAGCGATCTTGGTCGGTCCTTGGCCTCAGCCCTGGCGCTGATCGCTTCATTTCAATTTTACCTCGTGATCATGGGCTTCGGGAAGAGTCAAGGTGAGCAGCTGGCCTACCTGGCAGGATGTGTGCCTGCGTTGCTGCTCTTCCTGAAGGGGGGGGCCCGCCGCATAGACAGCCTATTTGATCCCGATAGGCGTTAGCTCGGTTACACTCGATCGCGCCCGCCCACCCCCGTGGGGCCGGTAGCGTATCGTGCTGCTGGTCTCCACGCTCGAATCCCCCGTGATCTCCACGTCCGTATAGAAGAACATCCCCGTGCGCAAATTGTATTCATCGATCACTCGGGCGATTTGCTGCATCGCAGGAAAGGCTCTGTTGATGGCGGGGCAAACGAAGAACATCAGGCACCAGAAGGTGAAGAGGCCGCCGACGAATGCCAGCCATCTCATCAGTACACTTGCTTTTTCCATCGTGGCCTCCTCATCGCCTTTCGCGCTCGCTCCCCCCGTTCATCCCTCGGAGGATTCAAGGCAGTGATCCGAGGTGGAAGCGGCTTTGATCCAAATCTAGATTTTGGCCGTGATCTCAGGAAAGACAACGTAGAACATCAAGTAAGCCATGGCGAGGGTCAGTATGAGGTTGAAGCTCTGACCACAGACATAGAGGATCAAAGGCTTGCCGCCCTTGAAATGGTGGGCCAGCTCGCGGAAGTCAGTGGCGAGCCCGATGGATGCAAAGGCCAAACAGAAGAACCAGCCCCGGGCCATTCCAGAGAACCCGCGCAAGACTCCCTGGTCGAGAAGGACGTAACCACCGTCGGATCCCAGTTGGGCATCAAGCACCGAGAACAGGATGGAGGCAGCCAGGAAGCCCAGCACAAATTTCGGGAAACGATACCATATCTCCATCCAGCTGACCCGCCTGCCCTCCTTGCATTCGACCTTGGCGCACCAGTAAACTGCCACCCCAAAGGCTGTCACCCCGATCAATACATTTTGGATCATCTTGATGGTCGCGGCAACATAGAGGGCCTTGTCGGAGAGAAAGGCGCCGGCCGCGGCGACTGCCCCGGTAGCGTCTATGGTGCCGCCCATCCATGCGCCCCCGAGGATGAAAGGCATTCCCAAAGCCTTGATCACGGCGGGCATCACTACCATCATGATGGCTGTGAAGACCAGCGACAGACCAATGGCCAGAGTGAGCTCCTCTTTCTTGGCGCGGCAGGCGGCTGCCGTGGCAATGGCTGCAGACGTGCCGCACACGCTCATGTCGGCCGAGATCACCATGTTGAGGGTCTTGGACGGCATCTTGAGCACCTTCTGGCCGAAAATGAAGGTCGAGATCAGCACGATGGGCGTAACCACCCAGGCGACGAAAATGCCCGGAATGCCGATGGCCACAATCTTGGAGAAGAGCACTTCAGCGCCCAGCAGTACAAGACCGGTTTTGATGTAGTATTCGACTTCGAGGGCCGGTTTGATCCACTGGGGTGTGCCGATTGTATTCGCGATCAGCATGCCGATGGCGATGGCCCACACCGCATACTCGACGCCATACTGCTTCATGGTGGCCTGCCCGGCCAAGGCGTAAGAGGCGACACCGACCAGGAAAACAGCGCCAAATCCTTTGAGAAAGCCACCCGTATCCTTGCCCATGGCCTTGATGCCGATGGCAAAGAAGAGGGCCAACAGAACCAGCAGTACCAGCAAAGTCGGTATGTGGTTGTAGGGCTTCAGCTCCGTTTTCGCCTTGGCTTTGGAGACGGCTGCGCCGGCTTTGCGCCACGAGTCGATCTTCT
Source organism: uncultured Syntrophobacteraceae bacterium (assembly GCA_964513835.1). GTDB lineage: Bacteria > Desulfobacterota > Syntrophobacteria > Syntrophobacterales > Syntrophobacteraceae > JALOOX01. Next base: position 6,164 of record CAZEOY010000075.1, on the reverse strand, counting down.
CCTCGGCTGCAGCGTTCAACGACGCGTCCTGAAAGGAGGCTGCGGCAGCAGCTTCCTGGGCAGTCGATGCCGCAGCCAGGGATTCAACTTCTTTGGCCTTGGCTGCCTCATACTTTGGCATGTTCGCGGCGCTTAAGGCTTCGGCCCGTTCCCGGCTCATGATGAAGGACTCGGAAATGTCGGTGGTCCAGTCGCCTGGATGGGCCATCCATTTCTTGAAGAACTTGCCGACGTCGCTTCCGGTGGCCTTGAGCTTTTTCTTGGCATCCTGGGCCTTGTACCATTCAATGGTCTTGAAAGGCGCCCGTGCAGCTTCGGATTGCATGACCGCATTCGATTGGGCAATGGTCTCGTCCATGCCCTTGGGCTTGGCGGGCAGAAACAACAATAAGCCCAGAATCAACACGGTCGCCCCAAGCCAGATGGCCCAATAATCTTCCTTCTTCCACAGGTCGGACCAACTCGCGGTCCCACGGTCCGTAATGACATCATCCGATCTGGGTGCTGTCTCCATCATGATGTCTGGCTCCTTCCTTCAGGCTGGAATTGAGGGGGTTGGGTATACGGCAGATCCATGCGTGACATGCCGGAGGAGAGCAAGAACCGCTCCAAAAAACACTAATATATTAAATATTGGATATCACTGATGAATTTAGGTCTGGCAGGCAAGAAGACTGCGTACTTCAGTTAGCGGTTGCAAACTAAGGTTTGCAGGGGCAATACGGTTTCGGAGGTCATTTCAGCCCGTGGGAGCGGATGAAAGAAAAGGCCCACAGGCGGGCTGGTTTTCAGCTCAACACCCGAAACTCGAAGCTTTTGGCAGCAGCAAGCGGAGAATGTGGCGTGACAGCATTGCGGGCAGGGGGAGTTTCGTGAATTGACGAAACCAACGAGTGTGAGCTAATAAACCGGGTGAGTGGTCATAGAAGGGTTTGTTCCAGGTGGGGAGGTCCGGGCTGAGGAGTGTGAAGTGGGCGAAGGGAAGGAAGTGCGCTTCTGCGGGCGCACGTTCACCAGCGAGGAACTGGAGTTGATTCGGGAGACGGTCCACGACTGCAGCGGCCTGAGCCGCACGGAGCTCGCCTACACTATTTGTGAGCTGCTGGAATGGAAGCGGCCCACCGGACGCCTCAAGGGGCGGGAGGCGCACGAGTTCCTGGAAGGGCTCCACGAAGCCGGAGTCCTTCGTTTGCCGGAAAGACAGGGGTCGGAGAAGAAGCCGAGGGCCAAAATCGCTCCCGCAAAGCCCGGCGACGCCCTTGAGCATCCCTCACTGGAGGGAACCGTGAAGGATGTGGCGCCCATCGGCCTGGAACTCGTGAATTCCCCCGAGGCCCGGAGTCAATGGCGTGAGTGGGTGGGCCGCTATCATTACCTCGGCTGCAAGGTTCCTTTTGGCGCCCATCTGCGCTACTTCGTGACCGTGGACCGGCCAGAGAGGCTGCGGGTCGGGTGCGTCCAGGTGTCGAGTCCCTCCTGGCGAATGGCTGCGCGGGACCAATGGATCGGGTGGGACGACGAGCAGCGGGTGCGGAGACTCCAGCGAATTGTGCAGAACAGCCGATTTCTCCTTATGCCCTGGGTGCGCATTCCCCACCTCGCCAGTGCGGCCCTTTCACGACTTGCCAAAGTCATTGCGGACGATTGGGAGGCTCAATACGCCGTCCGGCCGGTTCTCCTGGAAACGCTGGTGGACCGGGCCCATTTCAAAGGAACCTGTTATAGAGCGGCAAACTGGCTTCCCCTCGGTGAGACCACCGGCCGCGGCCGGATGGACGAAGGGAGAAAGCACGGGCTCGCGCCCAAAGAGGTTCTGGTGTATCCCCTCCATCGCAGGTTCCGGGAGATGCTGCTGGAACCCTGAGCTCCGGTGAATCCATTCCAACGAGAAAGTCCTGATGCTGATTCTGGGAATTGAAACCTCCTGCGATGAAACGGCTGCCGCTGTCGTTGAAGACGGCAAGACCATACGCTCCGATGTGGTGGCCAGCCAGATCGCCGTCCACAGTCCATACGGCGGCGTGGTGCCCGAACTGGCTTCGAGGAAGCACGTGGAGTCCATTCTCGTGGTCATCGAGCAGGCCCTGGAAAGAGCCGGGCTGAAGAGCGATCAGCTGGACGCCATTGCGGTGACGCGCGGTCCGGGGTTGATGGGGGCCCTCCTCGTGGGGCTGAGCGCTGCCAAAGCCATGTCTTATGCGCTACACATCCCCCTCGTTGCCGTGAACCACCTCGAAGGGCACATGCAGGCGGCGTTCATGGGAAGGGATCCCCTGGCCCGTCCATTCGTCTGTCTCGTTGTTTCCGGAGGGCACTCGGCACTTTATGTCGTCGAGTCGGATGGAGGAGGCGAGCTGCTGGGGTGCACACGGGACGACGCAGCCGGGGAAGCATTCGATAAGGTGGCCAAACTCCTCGGGCTCGGGTACCCCGGAGGCGTCGTCATCGATCGGTTGGCCGGAGAAGGGAATGCTCAGGCCTTCCAGTTCCCCAAGGCTTTCCTGGAAAAGGATTCGATGGACTTCAGTTTCAGCGGGATCAAAACGTCTGTGGCGAACTTCGTGCGCAAATACGGCCCGCCTCCCGCCCAGGGGCAATCGGGCGCCTATCGCCTGGAGGATCTCGTGGCCAGTTTCCAGGAGGCCGTCGTGGACGTACTGGTCAAAAAAACCCTTCGTGCAGCTCAAATCAGGCAGATCAGCGACGTCGCCGTGGTGGGCGGAGTGGCCGCCAATCGACGGCTGCGCGAGCGGTTGGCTGAGGAAACCGCGTACAACCGGCTTGAGCTGCACCTTCCGGAATTGCGCTACTGTACGGACAATGCCGTCATGATCGCAGCTGCCGGCTACCAGGTCTGGAAGCGGCAGGGTTTCTGCCAGGATCCCCTCGAAGTCGACGCCGTCTCCAGATGGTTGTGAGAGGGAATCGCCCGCTCATGTTCCTGACTCCCCAGCAATATTATGCAGCCTGCCGATCCAGACCGCGCAAACGTTTCGGCCAGCATTTTCTGGCCCAGCCCGCAACGGCCGAGCGTATCGTTGAAGCGGCCCGCCTTATGCCGGACGACATCGCCGTGGAGGTGGGGCCGGGACTGGGAGCTCTGACTCGATTCATCCTTCCGAAAGTGCGCCGGCTCCACCTGGTGGAGATCGATCGGGATCTCTGCGGTTACCTCGAAGAGGCCGTCGGCTCCAGCCAGCCGCACCTGACGATCCATCAGCAGGACATCCTGGATTTCGATTTCAAGGGGCTCAAGGAGCAAGAGGGGCGGCCCCTGGTGGTCATCGGCAACCTCCCTTACAACATCAGCTCCCCTCTCATGTTCCACCTGCTGGAGTCCCGATCCGCCATACGCACCCTCGTAGCCATGGTCCAGAAGGAGGTGGGGCTCCGCTGGATCGCGTCGCCGGGATCCAAAGACTACGGCGTCCTGTCGGTTCTCCTGGGCGTCTATGCTCAATCCCGGCGCCTGTTCGAAGTGGGCCCCGGCCAGTTTTACCCGCCTCCCAGGGTGGATTCCCTCGTGGTTTCGGTCCAGTTCGAGAGCCCCCGGCCCGAGACGCTTCCGTCTTTCGAATTCATGCGGGGACTTCTCAACGCTGCATTTCAGAAGCGTCGCAAGACGTTGAACAACAGCATCAAAGGATTCGGCGGCGCCAGCGGCGAGATTCTGCAATCCTGCTTCCTGCGCACCGGCATCGATGGATCCCGCCGACCGGAAACCCTGTCTCCTGAAGAGCTCATCCGCCTGACCCTTGAGCTGGAATCGCGACTCGCGCCAGCCTGAAATTCGAGTGAACGGAACAGACCTGCTGATCTGCGTTGGATTGACAAATCCGCCCCCTGCCGGGATTCACAACAGCTTGAAGGAGTGGCGCCAGCACCGGCGCCGGACGGGGTGGAGCCACCCGTTGAGGGTCAGGCAGCGGCGGGCCAGCAATTTCCCTCGCATGTATGGAATCGCCTCCACGAGCGCCCGGCTTCCAGCGACTGAACAGCGATCCAGGCAGGAGAACTGCGACCAGTCCGTTTTGCCGATCTCGGGGACCAGCGTGACGTCAGCGCTTCGCTTGAGATGCTGCATCAGTTTGATGCGGGTGATTTCATTGCACCGGAAGAGGTGCTCGATGGCCGACGCCGGAAGCGGCCCCAATCCGGGAACGTTCAGTGCGGCATCGGCCGCGAGGACGAAGTGTCCGCCCAGGGCAATGGCCGGAACAACGGGCACGTTGTCCACCCAACCCCCGTCCACCAGCAGGTGTCCCCGATACTCGAGGGGCGGCAGCAACCCGGGGATGGCGGCGCTCGCCGCCACAGCCGTTCTGAGAGAGCCGCTCCTGATGACCACCTCCTCGCCGCTCAGCAGATCCATGGCCACCGCTGCAAATGAAAGAGGCATGTCCTCAATGAGACAATCCGGCATCAGATCCTCCATGATCTCCTGATAGCTTTCCTCGGAGATCAAGGCGGGCCGCCTCATGGAATGACTGTAATAGACCCCTTTTCGGAAAAGCGACACAAAGCGGTTGAAAAAGCCCTCGTCCCCCTCCTCCAGGCGATCGTCCCGGGCGATGGCAACGGTCTTCACGAACAGATCGCTTTCGATGAGTACCCTCAGCCGTTCGCCAACCATGTCGACATCCCGGTAGTAGGCATACAGCCCCCCAACCACGGCGCCCATGCTGGTACCCACGATGAGATCAATGTGCATCCCCTGTCTTTCGAGCTCACGGAGCACTCCCACGTGCGTCAGGGCTCGGGCTGACCCACCACTCAGCGCTAGGGAAACCTTGAATCGACCCTGTGACATGATGAACTGCCCTCCCAACAGCTCAAGCCTCGACACGGAACGATTTCATGATGAATTCTCATAGCTTGACTCAGCCCTTGAGTAAAGGGATTTCATCCTCTAATCTCAGGCGGTATCCCGCGAGGGGAAGCAGACAGGACCCATCGGTCCAGGGCAACTGGACCCATGGAAACAGATAACGGATGGAACCGGAAAGGAGAAGAGATGCCGGAGCGGCGAGTTCGCATTCCTGCAGGACCCCACCAGCTTGAAGCAGCCTTTGAAAAAAGCCTCCGGCCCGAGGGGGTGGTGCTGTGCCATCCGCATCCCTTGTATGGGGGCAACATGGATAACAACGTCGTCATGGCTCTCAGGAGAAGCCTGGCCACCCTGGGGTGGTCCACATTGCGCTTCAATTTTCGTGGAGTGGGCTCCAGCGGCGGATCATACGGGGATGGCAGGGGGGAGACGGAGGACTTGCTGGCCGCTGCCAGTTATCTCAACGGAGAAGGGCTGAGCCGCATTCACGTGGCGGGCTATTCCTTCGGAGCGTGGATCGCGCTTCGAGCCCTTCAGCAGTCCCTCGAGACGGCCACATTGATCCTCGTTTCGCCGCCCATCGATTTCCTCGACTTCTCGAGCCTCATGCTTCCCCCAACACCCAAGCTGATAACGCTGGGAGATCAGGACTCCTTCTGCAGCATCTCAACACTCGAGAGCTGGTTCAGGAACCAGGCCGACGACCCGCAGCCCGGGCGCATCGAAATCCTCAAAGGCTGCGATCATTTCTACTGGGGGTGCGAGGGCAGGCTGGAATCCATTGTCGAGGATTTCGTCAATTCGCTCACGCCCGGATCACGCTGAGCTGCCTTTGAAAAAAGCAGTCTACAAGATTGTTGAGCAGATCCCTGCACTCTGCATGCAGGGCATGACCGGCACCGTTTATTTCCACGAGCTCCGAGTCGGCAATGGCGGATGCCAGAAGGTGCGCATTCTCCCTGGGAACCAGCTGATCTTCCGTTCCCGTGACGATGAGGGTCGGCGTTTGCAGGTCGCCCAGCCGCTGCCGGCAGTCGAATTCAACTATGGCCGCCAGCTGGGCTTGAAAGGCATATTCGGGCTGAATGTCCGTGGAAAGCTGAGCCCGGCGGTAATCCTGTACTCCTTTCGGATCCTCCTCGAGGAATGTCTTGCTGAGGAAAATGGGCAGGTTCTTGTCGACAATCTGTTCCTGGGTCAGGCCAGCATTGTTCAGCAGAATCTCCATGACTTCACGGGAGGGGGCCACCCGAGATTCCCCGCCGTGATGCGTACACCCCAGAGCCAGAGCGATAACCCTCGAAGGGGCAAGCAAGGCCAGTTCCTGGGCGATCAT
>CAZEOY010000074.1:8441-9941 GCA_964513835.1 uncultured Syntrophobacteraceae bacterium | reverse complement strand
TCAAGCAGCACGCCAGGCGCGGATTTCACACCATCATTGCCGGCGATGCCGATCACGCCGAGGTCATCGGGCTCATAGGATATGCCGAAGGGCGTGGGCATGTGGTCAACAGGCCGGAGCAGATCGATGAGCTCCCCTCGGAATGGGACAAGGTGCTGCTGGTCGCCCAGACCACCCAGAACGAAGAGGTGTTTCAGAAGATCCAGGAGCAGTTCCTCAGGCGTTATCCAGAGGGAGTGGTCAAGAACACCATTTGCGGTTCGACACACGAACGGCAGGCTGAAGTCAGGCGCCTCTGCAGCGAGGTGGAGGCTATGGTGGTGGTGGGCGGGTATCACAGCGGGAACACTTTGCGATTGGCTGAGGTCGCACGGGATGCAGCCGTCCCCACGTATCACATCGAGACCGAAGCGGATCTGAACCGCCAGGAAATGGCCCGGTACAAGCTGGTTGGAGTTTCGGCGGGCGCATCCACTCCCAGCTGGATCATTCGCGATGTGGTTCGATTCCTGGAGTCCATCGAACCCGAAAACGGGGACATGAAATTCAGGTTCAGGAGATATCTGGGAACCATGGCCTACGCCAATGGCTGGGTGCCCCTGGGGGCGCTGCTGTTGTCCAATGCTGCACTGGCGCTGACCGGATTGGAGGGGTCGTTTGCCAGCAGTTTCATGGCCGCGCTCTACCTCTTCGCCATGCACTCCCTCAACAAATATCTCGATCGCGGTGCGGTCGAGCTGAACGAGCCGGGCCGGGCCGCATTCTACCAGCGCTGGAAAAAAGTTCTGGCCGCCTTGAGCATTGTGGCCGTTGCGGGGGCGCTGTGGCTTTCTCTGAGTCTGGGGATCCTGGTGTTCCTGGCGATGCTGGTCTTCGTGGCCCTGGGACTCCTGTATGCCGGCCCGCCGGCCCTTCCAAAGGCCTTCAGGGAGATGCCCATTCTGAAACTGAAGGATATCCCGACTTCCAAAACACTCTTTGTGCCGCTTGCCTGGACGGTCATGCTGGTCGTCCTGCCGCACCTGCCGAATCTCTTCGATGCCTTCGGTCGGATGCTTTTTGGGGCCTGGATCATCTTCCTGTTTGTTTTCCTGCGTACGGCCCTCCTGGATTTGGCTGCGGTGCGGGGGGACCGCCTGGTCGGCAAAGAGACTTTGACGGTGACCATCGGCGAGACCCGAACCGTTTGGGTGCTTTGGGGTGTCGTGGTTTTGCTGGCCCTCTCGCTCGCCGCGGGTCCTCTCATGGGGATGAGCACAGGTTTTGCCGTATTGCTGCTCCCGGCAGTGGCCGCCTTCGGATGGACCCTCAGGGAGTCCTGCTCTTCGAAGTTCAAAGAAGAGCCCCTGTTCGAAACCTTTGTGGAATCCATCCTCATGGGGGCCGGCTTCCTGGGCCTGGTGTGGAATGTTCTCGCAGGATAATGTGGGGTGCTGTTCAGGCCCCGCCCACGAACGTCTTTTATTCTGAGACTACCAAGGAATAGCGGGGGCTGCGGTT
>CAZEOY010000074.1:6978-8431 GCA_964513835.1 uncultured Syntrophobacteraceae bacterium | reverse complement strand
AGGAGTGTTCGAGGAACAACAGATGAGCCGGCAGCAGACTGATTCCCTCAACATTCTGGTGGTGGACGATGAGGTCAATATCCGCAAGACGCTCTCGTACTGCCTCGCCGCTGAAGGGCATACGGTCATAGCTGTGAGCAACTCGGCCGATGCTGCCTACGAGGCAAGGATGCGCTCGTTCGACATGGCGTTCGTGGACCTCAAGCTGGGCGGCGAGGACGGAATGGACTTGATCCCCATCCTGCTGGCGGACTCTCCCTGGATCAAAATCGCCATCGTCACGGCGCACGCCTCCATTGAAAGCGCTGTGGAGGCCATCCGGCGCGGGGCCACGGATTACATCGAAAAGCCGTTCACACCCGATCAGGTCAAGCTCCTGACCCGAAGAGCCGCCCGGATTCGGGCATTGGAAAACGAGATCACTTCCCTCAAGGAAGACATGCAGCGATTCGCCCCGGAGGCGCGGGTTCAGAGCAGAAACCCCGGCATGCAGCGGGTCATGGAGACAGCCAAAAAAGCCGCGGCTTCGGAGGCGATCGTCCTGCTCAGGGGGGAAAGCGGCACCGGGAAGTCGGCACTTGCCCGGGCGATACACTGCTGGAGCGTTAGGGCTGCCAAGCCTATGGCGGTGGTGCCGTGTCCGGCGATGCCTGCCGACCTGCTCGAAAGCGAGCTTTTCGGACATGCCCGAGGTGCGTTTACAGGAGCGGTGCGGGACAACCCCGGCCGGATCGCGTCCTGCGAGGGTGGGACGCTTTTTCTGGATGAAATTGCGGACATGGCCCCATCGGTTCAGGCCAAGCTGCTGCGCTTCATTCAGGACAAGGAATATGAACGGCTTGGAGAGTCGACGCCCCGCAGGGCGAATGTGCGGATCATTGCCGCAACCAACGCCGACCTCGACCGGCGTGTTGCCGAGGGTCTATTCCGGGAAGACCTCTTTTATCGACTGAATGTGATCAGCCTCACGCTGCCCCCGCTCCGGGAAAGGCCTGAGGACATCATGCCGCTGGCCGAGGAATTTCTGGCTCATTTTTGCCGCGCCAACCACAAATCGATCCTTGGCTTTGCCGCTGAGGCCGCTGAGGCATTGAGCGGCTACGCCTGGCCGGGAAACGTCCGGGAGTTGCGAAACACGGTTGAACGGGCCGTTATCCTGGGCTCCGGCAAAGAGATCGGCAAAGGCGACCTGCCCGACAGCATCGCCCCCGTTGCCGGGGCTCCCGCGCTGGGCGACCTGGTCCCCCTCTCCCTGATCGAAGAGCTGCACATCAGGAGGGTCATCGCCAATACCTCCTCGCTCCAGCAGGCGGCCGATGTCCTGGGCATGGACCAGGCGACGCTGTGGCGGAGGCGTAAATCCTACGGTATCTGACCTGGCTCTCGAGAAGTCCGACCTTGCAACATGCAAGACCAGCCCCCTCTGATCCGCAACGAGTACGTCGGGCACGCG
>CAZEOY010000074.1:0-6968 GCA_964513835.1 uncultured Syntrophobacteraceae bacterium | reverse complement strand
AACAACTATTTCCTGATAACCTGTTGAAATATCATTGATTGAAGTGTGGCGCAGCGATTGCTTTGGACTATGGATCCTGAAAGGGTATGGAGGTCCGATCGCATGACGTTGAAGAAGAAGATTCTGCTCGGCTACGGCGTAGCCTTTGCCTTCATGAGCGTCGTGATTGCGTGGGCGGTGCTGCACCTGGTGTCTCTGGGAAAAGCGACCGACGCCATTTTGCGTGAGAACTACTGGTCGATTCTGGCGGCCGAAAACATGCTGGACGCCCTGGAGCGGCAGGACAGCGGGGTTCTGATCCTGCTGCTGGGTGATATGCGAACAGGGACTTCACAGTTTCGGGAGAGCGAGGCCGTCTTCCTGCAATGGTTGGCCCGCGCCAAGGACAATGTGACGATTTCGGGCGAGGCGGAGCTCGTTCAATCGCTCGATGCCCACTATGCAAGGTATCGTCGGCAGTTCTCCGAGCTGATCGACACGCTCGGTGCGCAACAAATGTCGGCAGAGCAGGGGCTTGGCGTCTACCAGGAGTCCATCTACCCCATTTTCATTACAATCCGCGACGAGTGCACTCACCTGCGCAGCCTGAACGAGAAAACCATGTACGCCGCCAGCGTTCGCGCCGGTGGAGTTGCCAAGCGCGCCATCTGGTCCACGGTTTCCGTATCGGCTTCGGCGTTGGCTATCGGGCTCATCTTCAGCCTCTGGCTGGCCGAGCGCATCACAAGGCCCCTGCGACGCTTCATGGAGGCATCGCGCAAGATTTCCGCAGGCGACTACTCCGTGGAGGTTCCGATTGAAGGCGCCGATGAGCTCGGCCATCTGGCCGGGGAATTCAACCGGATGACAGCCCAGCTTGCCCGCTACCACGAGATGAACATTGAGCAGATCATCTCGGAGAAGAGCAAGGGCGAGGCGATCCTTTCCAGCATCGAGGACGGCCTGCTTGTGTTCGATACGGAGCTCAAGGCAACGGGCATCAACCCGGCCGCACGCCGAATGTTGGGTCTCGAATTCAGTGAATGTGAAGGCCTGCCGTGCTCCGACATCCTGTCCGCACCCCATGTCTGCGACCTGATCAGGAGAACGGTCGAAAGCGGCCTTCAGCCAAGCGTCCCCGAAGAGCAGCGGATCATCACGATGCCAATGGGAGATCGTTCCCGCCACTACCTGTTCGGCATCACGACCATTCGCACAAAGGACCGGCATCTTTCCGGCATCGTGCTGCTGCTCAAGGATGTCACGCGGCTGAAGGAGGTCGAGCAACTGAAGAGCGAATTCGTCATGGCGGCATCCCACGAGCTGCGCACGCCACTGACCAGCATGGGCATGAGCATCGATCTGCTGCTGGAGCATGCCGCCCAGAAGCTCGGCGAGGCGGACCGTGAGCTCCTTCACGCAGCCCACGAGGAAGTTCATCGGATGAAGGCTCTGGTCAACGATCTGCTGGACCTCTCGAAGATCGAGGCCGGCCGGATCGATCTCGAATTTGAAAGTGTGCAGGTCCAGACTCTCGTCGACTATGTCCAGTCCATCTTCTCGAACCAGGTGGAACAGAAGCATGTCGAGCTCACGTGGGAGCTGCCCGAAGATCTCCCGAGAATCCGCGCCGACGCGAACAAGATCACCTGGGTCCTCACCAATCTCATCTCCAACGCACTGCGGTACGTGCCCGAAGGCGGGCACATCCAGGTCGCGGCAAGGCGGATAGGCCAACATGCCCACCTTTCAGTCCGCGATGACGGACCGGGCATTCCCCAGGAGTATCAGGCGAGGATTTTCCAGAAATTCGTCCAGGTGAAGGGCCGGGAAGCCGGGGGTACCGGGCTGGGGCTCGCCATCTGCAAAGAGATCGTGCGCGCCCATGGCGGCACCATCTGGGCCGAATCGGAGTCCGGGCAGGGGAGCACCTTCACCTTCACGGTGTCGTTGGCCCTCTAGGAGGCTGTCCGAGAACTGTCATTTCGAGCGATAGCGAGAAATCTCGTTCACTGTAACAGCAAGAGTTTACGAGATTTCTCTCTCCGCTACGCTCCGTTCGAAATGACAAAAAGGTGTTCGCGGACAGCCTCCTAAATCACTCGATAAACGGTCAGGAGCGCCCGGTATGGGAAGAGAACCGACGGGTTTTCGTCGATGATGCAAGGGTGCGCCAACTCGCGACCGTTGCCTTTCTTTACCGGAGTTTTTCGCTGTGGTCGTGAGTCTGCTCAGAATCATTGGAGATTTGCAGGCGACTGATGGCCCCGGCAGTCCGTGGACTCAGGTGTGAGACAAATGGAATACGATGCGAAGAAGAAACACAGCAGGCACAGCGCTCGTCAGGTGCTGTTCTGCGAGGGGTCGGGAGAATGCAGCCTGACGCCAACCAGCGGGGATGTCGTCTCGAGCCCGATCGCATGCCTGGCGAAAGCTTTAGACGGCAAGCCGCGCATCATCGTGATTCATTTCGCCGAGCCGGCGAATGGAGAGCGTGAACCCCTGGTTGAATTGTGCGGCGTTCTGAAGCGCAACTCCCGTACAAAGAGGACTCCGATCCTGGCGCTGCTTCACTCCAGACACCGCAAGCTGCTTGAGGACCTGGAGCAGGCTGGAGTGGAATACGTCAAGTACGTGGGTGACACGCCTCTGAATTCCCTCCTCATGAATGGACTGATCGGAACCCCCGGCCCCGATGATCTCCTGGAGCGCCAGTTGGCGCGGGTGTGCCCTTATCTCCACTACAGCCCCATCGATAGCGAGCGCGAGATGGTGGTGTGTGGTGCGTACCTGGATCGGCTGGTGCTGGGTAAGAAATGGCTCCATATGATTTGTGAGCACGAAGCCCACTTGCGATGTGAGTACTTCCTGAATCCGAGGGTCGATTCATGAGGTTCATGCGCTGCGGAATTCTGGGGGATTCCTCCTCAGCGGGAAAGGGCCTTTTCATTGCGGCTGTGACCTTCAGGACAGGACTGTCCAGGCTGCGAAAGCTGAAAATCGGCCTCTCCACGCTGATCCTGCTCAGCTATCTGGCAGCCATAGGAATCGGGACGGCCTTCCTGCTTCTGCCTTTCTCAAACGTTTCAGGTGACATCTCTTTGGTCGATGCCCTTTTCACCGCCACCTCAGCCGTCTGCGTGACGGGTCTTACTGTGGTGGATACGGGATCTTATTTCACCACTTCGGGCCAGATCATCGTTCTCCTTCTGATTCAAGCGGGAGGGCTCGGGATCATGACCTTCTCCATCCTGTTCTTCCTCGTCGCCGGAAAAAGGGTCTCCTTCAGGCACCGGATGATCATGCAGGAGGTGTTCGCTCACACACCGAGAGAGGACATCTACCGGGTCGTTGGGTCCATCTTCCTCTTCACCGGAATGGTCGAGGTCGCCGGCGCATTGCCGCTTTTTCTTTTCTGGATCCAGGATCACTCCGTGTCGCAGGCCGTTTACCTGGCGGTCTTCCACTCCATCTCGGCCTTCTGCAATGCGGGATTTGCTCTATTCAGCGACAGCTTCATCGGTTGCAGAGCGTCGCCTCTTTTGAACCTCACGATCTGCAGCTTGATCGTGCTGGGCGGCATTGGATTTCCGGTGGTCTACGAGCTCTATGAAAGCGTCCGAGGGCGAACGACGCGAAAGGCGAAACCGGCGCGACTCAGCGTTCAGACCAGAGTGGTGTTGATTGTGACGGCCTTGCTCATCATTTCAGGCATGGCGTTCTTCCTGTGGGGAGAGTACGGGAATGCCCTCAGGGGGGTTCCGATGAGGGAGAGCCTGTGGATTGCCCTGTTCCAGTCCGTCACCTCGCGCACGGCAGGGTTCAACACCGTGGATCTGGCACAGCTCAGCAACCCGACGATCATGGTCATGATCTTCCTCATGTTCTGGGGAGCCTCTCCCGGGTCCTGTGGAGGGGGCGTCAAGACGACAACCTTTGCAGTCCTTGGTATGTTCACCTGGGCCCGGCTCCGCAGACGATCGCATGTCAATGTTTTCAGGAAGAGCATTCCCCAGGAAACCGTGTCCAGGAGCGTCTCCCTGCTGATTCTCTCGATCAGTTTGATTCTTGCCATCTTTTTCCTGTTGTTGCTGACCCAGGATGTCGAGCCCTCAACCGCCGAGGCAAGGTCCACTTTCGTAGAGTATTTCTTCGAAGTGATCTCGGCATTCGGAACGGTCGGCCTTTCCATGGGAGCCACTGCAAAACTCAATACCTTCGGCAAGCTGCTCATCATCGCCATGATGCTCATCGGAAGGGTGGGGGTGCTCACCTTCGCTTACGTCATCGCTGGAACGGAAGCACGTGGCGGCGTCCAGTACTCTCAGCAAAACCTCATGATCGGCTGACAGGAGTGCGTCCCTTGAAAAGATTTGCTGTCATCGGTTTGGGCAAATTCGGATTCCATATGGCCAGGGTCCTGTTCGAGGAGGGGAACGAGGTCATCGCCATCGACAAGAGTCCGGATCGGGTCCAGGAAATCGATCCGTACTGCACAGAAGCCATTGTGCTGGATATTTCGGAGAAGGAAAAGCTCCGATCCCTGGGACTGGAGGAGACGGATGCGGTGGTCGTGAGCATCGGCTCGGACGTGAGCAAGAGTGTGCTCCTCACGCTCTATCTTCAGGAGATCGGTGTGAAGAAGGTCCTGGCCAAGGCGATCGATGAGGATCATGCAAAGGTCCTGGTCAAGGTGGGAGCCACGGAAGTCATTCACCCGGAAAAAGCCATGGCCATCAAGGTTGCCCAGGGGCTGTCCCGACCCAACATTCTGGACTTCATTCCCCTGGCCGAAGACTACAACCTCCTTCAAATCGCCCCTCCTTCCGCGTTCGTTGGGAAATCCCTGAGGCAGCTCGACCTTCGGGCGAAGTACAATGTCCATGTCATTGCCGTTGAGGAAGTCCTTACCGAGAACATCGTGCTGGTTCCCCCCGCGGAGTTTGTCATCAAGGACAGCGACATCCTGATCGTGCTGGGCAAGATCCAGGATGTGCGGCGCATCAAAGATTTGAACGGACCGGTGACGTAATCGAGGAGCGGCGGACGGGCGATGGCAGAACAGAAACCCGTTCATCCGCACACGGAGTGAACCTGTAATCGGACGGGCTACAGCCGAATGCCGGAAGGGGCTATTCAGCGGCAGCCGATGACTGCGAAGCGGGGATTGGGCCGACTGCCGATCGGGGGGTGCTGAGGGAGCAGAGCAGGATGCCTGTTGCCAGGGTGATGAGGCCTCCCGCCTTGTTCCATGAAGGGGCTTCACCGAAAACCAGGTAACCGAGCAGGGTGGCTCCGATGGGCTCTCCCATCAGAACGACGGCGACAGTCGTTGGGGGAAGGAATCGCAGGGCCCAGTTGAAGGCGGTGTGACCGATGAGCTGCGGAATGAGGGCGAGGAGGCCCAGGATCAGGTAAGTTCGGCCGCTGAGTCCACCCAGTGAAAGGTTGCTTGCCGTGCAGAAGAGGAACAGCACCAGGGCGGCTGTGCTGTAGACCAGGAATGTGTAGGATGTGAGGTCCATGGAACGCCTGGCCGAACGGCCGAGCACCAGGTATCCCGCAGCCATCAAGGCGCCTGCGAGGGCCAGCAGGTCCCCCCAGAAGGCCCCTCCGGAAACCGAGAAATCTGTGCCGGCAACCCACACTCCCCCCAGCGTGGAGCACAGCACCCCGGCAATCATCCATCGGTCGAAGGACTCGCGGAGCCAGAGGCGTGAAAGAAGTGATGCGAAGAGCGGCGTCGTGCTGACGAGCGTGACCGAGCTGGCGATAGTGGTCATCCTGAGTGACTGAATCCAACAGGCAAAATGAAGGGCGAGGAAAGCTCCCGAGAGCAGAGTCACGCTCAGTGTCCCTGGGGAGAGCGTCAGGCCGGTCGGGCTCCCCGCCTTTCGCGCGAACAGGGGGCTCATCACCAGGGCCGCCAGGGCAACCCGGTACCACGCGATGACCAGGGCCGGAGCATCCGCCATGCGAATCAAAATGGAGGCAGACGAAACGGCGGAGATGCCGACGGCGATCAGCAGCCAGAGAATGTGAGCTTGAGGATAATTGTGTGGAGAGGGCATCTGCCGGGTTTCACGGGCAGGGTGGCGATAGGGTCGAAAGGCGCAGCCACGGACAGGCATTCTTCATTTCAAGTTCCCTCTTGACAAACTGAAAGCTCTTGAAATATGTAGAGACGTTTCATATCAGTTCTTTGAGAGGAGGCTTCCTGATGCTTAAGAGCCCTTGTATCAATTGTGACAGAGCCAATGAAGACAAGAACAAGTGTTTGGAAAACTGTGAG
Source organism: uncultured Syntrophobacteraceae bacterium (assembly GCA_964513835.1). GTDB lineage: Bacteria > Desulfobacterota > Syntrophobacteria > Syntrophobacterales > Syntrophobacteraceae > JALOOX01. The sequence continues at coordinate 697 of CAZEOY010000074.1, read as the reverse complement.
AAGTTGAAAGAGTATCAGGAAATGATCTTGAAGCAAGGGATTTATGCTACGATGTAGCGGGTTGCTCCAAGGGATTCTCTGAAGGCGGCTGGCCGTGCCGCCTTTTTTTTCTCATTGATCTTCAAGGCTCGCTCGTGCGCCGTGTGGGCCAGGTGGAGGAAGGTTTTATGTACGCTATTTTTCGGTCAGGCGGAAAACAATACCAGGCGGCGCCGGGTGCCGTGCTGAGGCTCGAAAGGATTCCCGGCGAGATTGGGGAAATGGTGACTTTTGACCAGGTATTGGTCGTCGCTGACGGGGATCGGGTGGATTTCGGAAAGCCTGTACTGGCGGATCACTCGGTGGTGGGGCGCATCGTCGAGCAGGCCAGGGCGCGCAAGATTATCATTTTCAAGCACAAGAGACGAAAAGACTACCGCAAGAAGCAGGGGCATCGGCAGCATTATACAGCCGTGAGGGTGGAATCCATTTCGCTGACGGGGTCGGAGATCCCAACAGAGGCGGCAGAGGCTTCCGAGGAATAGCTCTGTTTTTCTGTGGTCTGGGAGGGATGACCGATGGCTCATAAGAAGGCGGGAGGAAGCTCCCGAAATGGCCGCGACAGTGCGGGGCAGCGCCGGGGTGTGAAGAAATTCGGTGGGGAGATGGTCCAGGCGGGGAACATCATTGTCCGCCAGCTGGGAACCAAGTTCCATCC
>CAZEOY010000073.1:0-9967 GCA_964513835.1 uncultured Syntrophobacteraceae bacterium | reverse complement strand
AGCTTGTCCAACACCAAATCCGCAAGCGGATCGATGGATGGCTCCTCCTTGCCGCCAAAGAGTCTTTTCCAGAATGACATGGGCTCTCCTGGGTCGAAATCCGGTTGATTCAAACTTCAACTCATGTCCTCAAAATCGACGGGGGGGTGAAAACAACATGCAGCAAACAAATGGGTTCTGAGATCACGAACGATTGTTTCGTGGAAACAAAGGCAACATGGAGTGAACCTTGAGTGACGCACGAAGGAAAATCTATCAAATCCAGAGGACTCCTCACAATGCAACGTGCAATCCATCAACGCCTCTTCTAGGTTCATCCGATGGATCTGTCAATGGAACGAGGCGGGGAAAGTGAGGTTTCGAACGGTCGATCCAAGAGAATGCCTTGGGATTTCACGCATTCTGGTTGAAAACCAGTCTCCCGGAGACCCATGTCTGCAACACCCTCACCCAGGCATCCGCGAAGTCGACGACCAGCACATCCGCCGACGCCCCCGGAGCCAGTCGACCGCACTGGGCAGCAGGACTGAGGAATTCCCCGGGCTGGCTGGTGGCAAGCTTCAGGGTCTCTTCCAGGGGCAGGCTGAATCGGCGGTGAGCCACAAATGGGGCCTGAAGGAGACACTCGGGATAGTAGTCACTGACCAGGCCGTCGCAGCAGCCGCTCAGGATCGCCTCGGAAGCCTTGATATGGCCATTGGACGAGCCATCCCGCAGAAGGTTGGGGGCCCCCATGAAAACCTTCATGCCTCTTTGTCTGGCCGCCCTGATGGTCTCCATGTTCACCGGAAACTCGCAACCGTCGATGCCGAGCCGCTCCAACCGTTCTACTTTTTCAACAGTGTCATCATCATGACTCAAAAGCGGAATGCCAGCGAGTCGCACTCTCGCACAAACAGGTCCGATATGCTCCAAGCCCATGCTCTTCTGCCGGGCTTTGTGTGCTGCAGCTGCGAGGGCCTCATTGCGTGTCACCCCGTAAGTCTCCGTCTGATACTCCAGATAAGCCTCGATGGACCTGAACTGTCCCTGACCTGGTGTATGGTCCGTCAATGAAAGGAGATGGACGGAGCGGCGTTCGATGAGCTGCTCGAGAAGCGGAACCACACCCGGACAGGTTACTTCATACCGCGCATGGATTCGATGGTTCACTCTTCGATGCGGGTGCGTGTCAAAGGCGGTGATGATTTGAGCGAGCCGCTCGGCTGCGGCTGCGTTGCGCAGACCGAAGTCGTTGTCGGAGAAGCTGAGCGCATGACAAAAGGTTGTAATGCCGCACGCGGCGAGCCTCTGGTCGAGGGCACGGAGGGCGAACTCGGCATCAAAGTGAACTCCCGGACGCATTTCCACACACCGCTCGATGGCATCCGAATGAAGATCCACCATTCCGGGAATCATCCATCGTCCCCGGACATCGATCCCTTCGGAGTCAGAAAACGGATGGGTGCCTTCCCTGACTTCAAGAATCCCATTCCCGTCAAAGAGGATCGTCCCCCTCTCCCATAGGCTTACTCCGTCAAAAAGGGGGCCCCCGAAGAGAAACTTCCTTTCGCTCATTTGCCCTTCCCGATCATAGGGTGATGGATGTACCAAGAACGACAGCGCACCAAACCATGAATCATCCCATGTCCAACGGCCCCCTCTGCGAGGCAGGTGTCTCGATGCCTGATCCTGCATGCAAGCCCGGCAATTACAGTCCGAGTGAATCCGTCGCAGGGTATGCAATTTTCATGTTACAGTCCGGTGCCGATCGGGTGATGTTTTGGTGAGGATGAAAAGTGTCGAGGGGGGGTGCGCCCGGTGAGACGACCGCCGAAGATGTCATTACAATCGCCGGGCCTGCCGGAGGATTTCTCAGCCGGGCTTTTTCTTCGACAAGAGGAGCATGCGAACTCGCATGTAGTCTTCTTTGACTTCCTTATCCTTCGGGTCGAGCTTCAACAACTGGTCGAGCTTCTTGAGAGCCTCCCCGTAATTGCCCGAGCTCTCATAAAGGTTGGCGGCCTGCCGTAAAGTCTTTTTATCCTTCGGTTGCAGCCGAATGAGCTCCTCCAGCTCTTTCAGAGCACCTTTGGTATCCCCCTGCTGGACGAGCCCGTAAAGGACGTAGTTGTGAAGCGCCACGGAATCGGGCTTGCGCTCCAGGGCCTGCCTGAAATAGGCGACCATCCCCTTATAATCCTTTTTATCCTTATATTTCGCAAAAATGGCATCATAGTAGGCAGGATTTCCGGGGTCGAGCTGAGCGAGCACCTCCGTGGTTCTGGAGACTCCTTCCTCATTTTTCTGCTTGCGGTATAGATCCAGAAGGTATTTCCGTATTTCCACATTCTTCGGGTCCAGGGCAGCCAAACCTTCAAACGCTTCCGTCGCCTTGTCCCACCTCTTGGCTTCATAGTGAAGGACGGCAAGGTTGTAAAGCACCGTCTTATTCTTAGGCTGAAGCTCCGCCAGCTTCTCATAAGTCTTCTGCAGCCCCTGCTTGTCGTTGGATTTCTCAAGGAGGGCCACCAACCGGACCAGGGCTTCCTTGTGATGGGGACTCTTCTGAAGCACGGTTTCGTAGCTGGTTCGAGCGGCCCCAAGGGCTCCCTTCTTCTCCTGCATGTCGGCCAGTTGCATCCAGCTTCTGAGATCGGAAGGATTTCTCTGGAGATAGCGTTCCATGGCCTGGATGGCTTTGTCGTTCTCATTGCCCTGCTGATAAGTGACGGCAAGATTGTACAAAACGTCCGGATCCTTGACTCCGGATCGAATCACCTTTTCATAGGAATCCGCCGCCTTCCGCCAGTTGCGGGTCTGCGTGTTAAGGTCCGCCATGACCAGAAGTACCGAGCTCTGAAAAGACTTGGGGATTTCCTGCTGGTTCTTTTCCAGGAATCGGGCCCAGTCCTCCTTGGACTTGTGTTTCTGTCCGTACTGGAGAAACCCTTTGAACATCTCCGGATCTTCGGACAGCTTCAGAAGCTCAATGTAAACCTGGAGCGCGTTATCCTCGCGCTTCTGGATCTGATAGATGGAGAGAAGCTTTTCCAGGATCGGCTTCGATTTGCCGGATTGATCGATCTCCTCGTAAAGCTTGGCAGCCTCGCCGTACTCTTTCGCTTCAAAGTAAAGGCCGGCCAGCTGTGTCTTAACCAGGACATTGCCGGGATTCTCCTGCAGGGCCTTCTCGAGGTAGCTGATCTTGCCTGCGTCCTCAGAGGCGGTATTGGCTCGCTGGAGCCAATCCTTTGCATCCAGCTGGATCAGAAATGACACCTTTCCTATGGGCTCACCCCAGGACTGAACCTCCATTTCCAGGGTTTTCGGCGTTTCAAAGCTCTCGCTGGGGAAGATTTCACGGATCGTGATGGATTTTCGTCTCAAGACTCGTGGGTCGAGCTCCGTGGCAGCCAGCCGGGTTCCCCAGGAGAGCCAACCATCCGTCTGAATCTCATCAATCTGCAGGATATCCCGTGGATTCAGAATGACCTGAGTACCCGGCATCAATATGACTTCTTTGCCGTTCAACTGAAGACGCAACGCAACGAGCTGCTTGGGAAAGACAGCTCCTCCCCAGCCCCAATACCTGACCGCAGCCCCGATTGCCCCGATCACGACGAGGATCAGCAAAAGAAGCGCCACCCACCTGAGGCGACCAGCCCGCGACTTCCGGGGAGGCGGCTTCCGGGGAGCCGGCGCAGTAACGGAATCCTCCAGACTGTAAGGATAACCTCCCCGCCTCTTGGAGCTCATGGATGATCCCTCTTCACCTGCTTTTGTTGAACAAGCTCGTACAGGCTCTTAACCTCAAACGAGCTCAACGGTCTCATTTCCCCCGGTTTCATCTTTCCCAACTTCAGGGGACCATATCCGATTCTCCTGATTTCGAGAACCGGATAGCCGAGTGAGCTGCACATCCGCTTGATCTGTCGATACCAACCCTGGTGAATCACCAGCTTGAGCCATACCGCACTTGCAAGCCGCCTCAAAAGCCTGACCTTCGCAGGAGCGGTGCGTCCCTCCTCGAGATCCACTCCACGCTCGAGCTGCTGCAGGACGTCGGGTCCCGGATGCCCCTTCACTTTCACTTCGTAAGTCTTGAGAACGCCGAAGCGCGGATGCTGAAGGCGATGGGCCAGAAAGCCGTCATTGGTGAGGATGAGAAGCCCTTCTGCGTCATAATCCAGGCGCCCCACCGGAAAAACCCGCTCCATATTCTTGGGCATCCAGTCCATGACGGTTCGACGCCCCTGTGGGTCCTTGAGAGTCGTCACACAACCCCGGGGCTTGAAAAAAAGCCGGTAAACCTTCGGCTGACCGGCCGTGACCGGCTTGCCATCCACCCTGATGTCGTCGAGCTCAGGATCCACCCGCCGGCCCAATTCCGTGACAGTCAGACCGTTGACCTGCACCCGCCCCTGGCTGATCATCTGTTCAGCAGCTCTTCGCGATGCGACTCCCGCCTGGGACAGTGCCTTCTGCAATCGGATGGGTTCCATTGCTTCATCTTGCCCGGATCGAACCACAACACCCGGTCAATCCAGGCTGCACCTCAAAAGGTCATTCAACGATCTCCGAAATAAGCTTCGACTCCTTACTCAGAGAGGCTCCCCCAGCCCGATGGCGGCTCTCACCTCGCGCAATGTCTCCCTCGCCTGCATTCTGGCTGCTTCGGTGCCGAGCCGCATCTGTTCCCGGACCCAGTCCATGCGACTTTCGAGCTCAAGCCTTTTTTGACGGATTGGACCAAGGGCTCTCATGATATTGTCGGCCAGCCGTCTCTTGCAGTCCACACACCCGATGCGCGCCGTGCGGCACCCTTCGGCGATATCCTCGACCTCAGCGGACGACGAGTAGATCTTGTGGTAGGCAAAGACGGGCGAGAGCTCCGGATCTCCCGGATCGTTACGCCGGATCCTCTGAGGATCGGTCATCATCTTCGCGATCTTGTCACGGATGATCTCTTCAGGCTCCGTGATGTAGATGCAATTCCCGTAACTCTTGCTCATTTTGCGGCCGTCGGTTCCGGGCAGTACGGGAACCTCCGTCAGCAGGGCATCGGGGACAGGGAAGACCTCCTTCTCATACATGAAGTTGAAGCGCCGTGCGATCTCCCGAGTCATCTCCACATGCGGAAGCTGATCTTTGCCGACCGGCACCCCGTGAGCCTTGTAGATGATAATGTCAGCAGCCTGCAAGACCGGATAGCCTAAAAAGCCATAGGTTGACAGGTCCTTTTGGGTCAACTGCTGCTGCTGCTCCTTGTAAGTCGGATTTCTCTCCAGCCATGGCAGGGGAGTGATCATCCCCAGCAACAGGAAGAGCTCGGCATGCTCATTCACGGAAGATTGAATGAAGAGCGTGGACCGCCCGGGGTCCAGCCCCACACTCAGCCAATCCAGCACCATATCCCAGGTGTTCGCCTCAATCTGGCCCGGTGACGCATAATCCGTGGTGAGGGCGTGCCAGTCCGCCACGAAGTAGAAGCATTCATACTGCTCCTGCAGCTGAACCCAATTATCCAAAGCCCCATGCAGATTGCCAAGGTGCAGGCGACCCGTGGGGCGCATTCCGCTCAATACTCTCTTACGTTCCAGCATTCCGACAAGCTCCTGTGGGATCCTTTCAGGTTTCGGTCCTCTTATTTGAGGAAGATGTTGATGAACAGATTCAGTACGGGCCACACGATGTAACCCCACAAATTGGTCCCAATGAGGATGAAGACGATCAGCATTCCATAGCCTTCCATCCGCTCCAGAGCCCGCGCCACTCCCGAAGGGGCCAGACCCATCAGCACTCGTCCGCCATCCAGAGGGGGAATGGGCAGCAGGTTGATGACCATGAGCACCAAATTGAGCTCCACCGAGATCTCGGCCATCCTGAGCAGTGGCTCGGAAATCCAACCAGACCACGAAACTTCTGAACCGTATCCCAGAGGGCTTCCCTCTCTCATGAGCCGGTAACCAAACGCGCTGAGTACAGCAAGCAGGAAATTCGTCATGGGGCCGGCTCCCGCCACCAGCGCCATATCCCTCCGCCCCCCCTTCAGGTTCGCAAACTGCACGGGGACCGGTTTAGCCCAGCCGAACAAAAAAGGAGAATTCAGGAAGAATAGCACTGCCGGGAGAAGAAGGGTGCCCACGATGTCAATGTGGACGAGAGGATTCAGTGTGATTCGGCCCAATCGACGAGCGGTCGGATCCCCTCGTTTCTCCGCCACCCACCCGTGGGCCACCTCGTGGGCAATGACGGCAAGAAGAAGCGGGACAATAAAAAGGACTGCCCGAGCTAAGGTATTCCCGACCATCTCCACTGACTATCAGGATTCCCCGGAAAAAGGAATGTGAGCGGCAATTCACCGTTCCATGCAAAGATCCAAGCCCAACACCCGGTCGGCTGTAATGCCAGGTCTTCATGTCTCGGGACGCCCCGTTTGGAACGGCACGGCCTAGGCCGCCGGGGTTGGCAGGGTTGAGCTTCCCGCTCCAACCAGCGCAGGCCCTAACCGCGGCAGAACCCTTGCCACCTCTTCCTGTCTATTCATGATTTCACCGTTCAGCCTGGCATCCAGGAGATCGTCCAAAATCTCCCGGTAGATGGCGCCCGGCGGAATTCCCATCTCTTTGAGATCCCGCCCCCGTAAGTCTGTGCTGACATGACGGTAACGGTGAAAGTAGTGACTGATCGCCCGTCGCACCTCATCCCGCTGGGTCTTCGCCATCATGTAAAGCAGCTCTTCCGGCCTGAAAGGCTGAAGTGCCCGATAGATATCACTGGGGCGGTATTCGGGCAACTGGAAAAACCCCCAGAGTACGTCATCCACATTCCTGCTCGCCCACAGAAGGCGTCCCCGAAGGGCATCGTTCAGGTCGAGCCGCCCGGCCACCTTGGAAAGCTCGTCAGCCGGCAATCCGACGAAGAGAGCGAGGAAGTAAGCCCACCACATCTCCAGAGGCTCATCCAGGAAGCTCAACTGATACCAGAGGATACTCTCCTTCAGTCGAGCGTACAACGCCTCGATTCGCGTGTCGAATCGGAGCGTTGTCGAAAGTGCGGGCAGCACTCCGTATTCGGCCATGCGCCTCACTGCAGGCAGTGGATCGTCTTCCTTCAAGATGAGCTGGATCTCGTGAAACAGGCGATAGCCCCCAAGCTTCTGAATCAGCCCCATCCGGACGGCACTCCGAATCAGAGTGGCCGTCTGCTTGCCGATGCGAAAACCAAAGCGCTGCTCGAACCGCAGGGCTCTCAGGATGCGCGTGGGGTCCTCCACAAAGCTGAGGTTGTGCAATACCCGGATGGCTTTCTCCTTGATATCCCGCTGGCCTCCGAAGAAATCGACCAACTGCCCGAAATGGTCCGGATTCAGGTCGATGGCCAGAGTGTTCATGGTGAAATCCCTTCGATAGAGATCCATTTTGAGGGAGCCGAATTCCACCACGGGCAGGGCCGCCGGATACTGATAGTACTCGTAGCGAGCCGTGGCGATGTCCACGCGCAAGCCATCAGGAAAGATCAAGACGGCCGTATTGAACTTCTTATGGGACCTGACCTTGACTTTCTGCCTGGCTGCATAAGCCTTGGCAAATTCTATTCCGTCCCCTTCGACAACGATGTCAATGTCCAGGTTGGACCGTCGAAGGAGTAGATCACGAACAAAGCCCCCCACAGCATAGGCCCTGAACTGGAGCTCATGGGCCAGCCGTCCAAAGCCCCTCAAAATTTGGATGATGTCCTTGGGAAGCTGATCCCCGATCAAGCCCATCACACTTTTCCGCTTGGGCCAATGCGAAGGGGACTCATTCTTCCGGTCATTTAAAGGTTGCGGTGTCGCTGATCGGTCGGTCACCAGGAAGTTGAGAAGATCCCGCCGTGTGATGACCCCGACCGGCCTGCCCTCCTCCACCACAGGGAGGATGCGTTGCTGATGCTCCACCAGGTAGGTCTGGATCTCCACGAGATTCGCGTAGGGGCCGACAGTGCCGAAATCAGGGTTCACAAACTCCCTCAATCCTTGCTGCTCCAAGCCATGAAATACGGCCTTTTCCAGAAACTGCCGGTTGGTGAGCCCGATGATCGCCCCGTTCTCCATAACGGGCATGGAGTTGATATTATAACGGACCATGATTTGAGCTGCTTCGCCGATGGGAGTATCGGCTTCCACCGAAATTACGGGACTCGTCATGAGGTGTTTGGCGGACGGAAATGGTTTGATGCTGTTTCTCAAGATCTCGATCAACCGATCTTCCACCTGAATCAGCGTCAAGTCCCGAATGGATGCCGAAGCCGCAGTGGCGTGCCCTCCTCCCTCGAATTCGGCGGCAACGAGTCCAACGTTCACTTCGGGGATCCGGCTGCGGGCAACCAGATAAATCCGGTCGTCCATGCGAGCCAGTGCGAACACCACGTCCAGGTTGTGGATATCTTTGAACTTATGCACCAGGACCGCGAAGTCGCCCACATAACGGTCAATGGACACCGTCGCCACGCAGACTTCAATCCCGTGAATGCTGTAGGTCCTGGCCGAATGGATCATGTCGTTGAGCAGGGTGACCTGCTCGGGAGTCATCTCCGGCGTGACCATGTCGGCCACAAAGTTGAGATCGGCCCCACACCTTCTGAGAAACGCTGCGGCCTCGAAGTCCTCCGCCGTGGTTGAGTTGAACGTGAAAGATCCCGTGTCCTCATAGAGTCCGAGACTCAGAATCGTGGCCTCCTCCGTTGTGACCTCGATCTGTCGCTCGCGGATCAGCTCCGTCAGAATGGTCACACAGGCCCCAACGGGTTTGTGGAACAGGAGCTGCGGCTGAATATCATCCTCCGATTCGGGATGATGATCGAAGATGTGAATCTCGAGGCCCGGTCTCCCGACGATCTCATCGAATCTGCCAATGCGTGACAGCTGGCGGGTGTCCACCAGGATGAGGCGCGTCACCTGGTCGAGATCCAAGTCCCGCAGTCGCCGGAAATCGTAAAGATACATGGTGGACTTCACGAAGAAATTGCGCAGCGTCTTCTCCTGGGACCCCGGAAAGACCAGGATGGCCTCAGGATAGAGCTTCTTGGCTGCAATCATGGAAGCCATGGCGTCGAAGTCGGCATTGATGTGAGTCGTGATCACTTCCATGGGCATGGAAATCCTGTGTACAGGGATCAGGGCCGGGGATGGTGCTTCCGGTGGATCTCTTTCAAACGGGCGCGTGCCACATGAGTATAGATCTGGGTCGTCGAAATATCTACGTGGCCGAGCAAGGTCTGAACTGTGCGCAGATCAGCACCGTTTTCGAGCAGGTGCGTTGCGAAGGAATGGCGCAGCATGTGAGGCGTCAGATTCTGTCGGATGCCGGCTTGCACCGCATACTGCTTGATCAGCTTCCAGAATCCCTGCCGGGTCAGCTTTCGGCCCCGATGATTGAGAAAGACTTCCGATGGCGTCCGGTCCCGGATCAGTCGGGGGCGACCATACTGAAGATAAGCTCTCAAAGCATCTGCCGCATATTCCCCCATGGGCGTGAGCCTCTCCTTATCACCCTTCCCGAGCACGACCAGATAGCCGGGCTCCAGATGCACCTGACCGAGCTGCAGGCCGGTGAGCTCGCTTACGCGAAGTCCCGTCGCATACATGAGCTCAAACATGGCCTTGTCGCGCAGCCCCAAAGGCACTCGAACATCCGGCTGGTTGAGCAGGGCCTCGACCTCGGCAGCGGCAAGCACCCTGGGCAGCTTGGGATTCACCTTGGGAAAACGCAATCGTGAACCGGGATTCTCCGAAAGCAGCCCGCAGGCCGTCAGGTACCGGAAGAACGAACGGATAGCGGCAAGTTTTCGTGCGCGGCTCCTGGGGGACAACTCCTGATCCTCCCCATCAAAGCAGGTCTGCAGGTCTTCCCGCGTCACCCGGGTCCACTCCGTCCGCCCCAGACGGGCCAGGTGCCGACACACATCCCGCAAATCGGAGGAATAGGCAGCAAGAGTGTTGGCG
>CAZEOY010000072.1:9453-10052 GCA_964513835.1 uncultured Syntrophobacteraceae bacterium | reverse complement strand
AGCTCCTCTCCTTCAATCACTTCACGCTCGAGGAGGATTCTGGCCAGGCACTCCAGTGATTCCTTCTGCTCCTGAAGCATACGGATCACATTTTCATGGGCCTGGGTCACGATCTGGCTCACTTCCTCGTCGATAGCCTGGGCGGTGCGCTCGCTGAACTCCCTTTCCTGGGCTCTCAGGCCCAGATCGAGATGGGCCGACCGCGGGTGGCTGGTATACGTCAAGGGGCCCAGCTTTTCGCTCATGCCGTACTCCATGACCATGCTGCGGGCAATGTCCGTTGCGCGCTGGAGGTCGTTCTGGGCTCCCGTTGAAATATCCTTGAAAATGATCTCCTCGGATACCCGCCCGCCCAGAAGCACCTGGAGGCGGTTCACCAGCTCCTGGCGTGTCATGAGGTACCGGTCTTCCGTCGGGAGCTGCTGGGTGTAGCCGAGGGCTCCCACACCGCGGGGGATGATGGAAACCTTGTGGACCGGGTCCACATTGGGCAGCATCATGGCGACGAGAGCATGGCCTGATTCGTGGTAGGCCACGACTTCCTTTTCGTGAGGATTCATGGCCCGGTTCTTCTTCTCCAATCCCCCGACGATCCGGTC
>CAZEOY010000072.1:0-9443 GCA_964513835.1 uncultured Syntrophobacteraceae bacterium | reverse complement strand
CGGCATCTCGACCTGGAACACCGTGCGGACCCGGGCGATGAGCCGCATGGCCGCGTCGGCAGCCTCCTGGAAGTCCGCCATGGTCACGAATTCCCGGTTGTGCCTGGCCGCGCAGAGGGCGGCTTCGTTGACCAGATTGGCCAGGTCGGCCCCTACGAAGCCCGGCGTCATGGTGGCGATTTTGGTGATGTCGACCTCCGGACCCAGCTTGACTCCTTTGGTGTGAATCTTCAGGATCGCTTCCCGCCCGCGGATGTCCGGTTTGTCGATGGCCACATGGCGGTCGAAGCGTCCGGGGCGCAGGAGGGCCGGATCCAGGATCTCGGGCCTGTTGGTGGCCGCCATGATAATGACTCCCGCATTGGGATCGAACCCGTCCATCTCGACCAGGAGCTGATTCAAAGTCTGCTCCCGCTCGTCATGGCTCCCCATGGGATTGAGGCCGCGGGCCTTGCCGAGGGCATCGAGCTCATCCACGAAGATGATGCAGGGGGCATGCTCCTTGGCTTGCCCGAACAGATCCCTTACCCGCGCCGCTCCAACCCCCACAAACATCTCCACGAACTCGGAGCCGCTCATGCTGAAAAAGGGTACGCCCGCCTCCCCTGCCACGGCTTTGGCCAGAAGAGTCTTGCCGGTTCCCGGCGCCCCCACCAGGAGGACTCCCTTGGGAATCTTCCCTCCCAGGCGCTGAAATTTCTCGGGCGTCTTGAGGAACTCGACGATCTCTTGAAGCTCACCCTTGGCTTCATCGATGCCCGCCACATCGTCGAAGGTGATTTGCAGATCTTTTTCGGCCGCGATCCTGACCCGGGCCTTGCCCACCGACAGGACACCCTGGGGACCGCCGCTCATCCGGCGCATGAGAATACTCCAGAAAAGGATCAGCAGACCCAGAGGGATGAGCCAGGAGATGAGCAGCCCAAACCACTTGTTCTCAGCCTGTCCCCGGTATTCGATTCCTTTCTGGTCCAGGAGCGGTACCAGTTCACGATCCTCAACCCGGATGGTTACGAAGGGCCTTCCCGGCGTCTTTTCATCCTTGATTTCGCCCCGGATGCGCTCAGAGCCCAGCACCAGGTTGAAGACCTTGTCCTCCTGCACCATTTGTTTGAAACGGGAGTACGGGATGGGGTCCCGCTGCGGCTCCGCCAGGTAGCTCTGGAAGAGAATCAGCAACATGAAGGCGGCAAGGATGTACCAAAGGGAGAAATTCAACCTCTTCTGCGGCGGATCAGTCGGTTGAGACCCTCGACCTCCCTGGCTGCCCTTCAATCGTTCCAGCAGCTTATCCAATTGAGTCTGATCATCGTTGATATTCTTTGGCGGCATCGGATCTCCCCTGGAGCTCCACCCAAACGAAGTTTCACAACGCAGATGGTTCATCGGTTGCGTAGATGAGTGGTTTCCTGAATCAATCAGGTATCATAGTATATTATAGATCGCGCTCGAATAAAAGCAGCGGCGTCACATTGATGCCCGAAAATGCGCGCGAAGCGTGGAGCCGAACGCATGACGCAACGGGACCGTTCCTTGACCCCGGCTCCATCGTCATCTATTTTAGCATCAACGAGTCGGAAGCTGATCTTCGGCTCTTTCATCCTGAAGGCACTCGGTCATAGCCGGGATTTTCAGGCCGGCAGGCGACGATCCACCAGAAAGGAAGACGAGCATGGTTGAATGCCAATTTCCCGAAAAGAACGCGGAAGACCCCGAGGTCCTCAGCATTCTCAAGGATTCCAAGACGATAGCTGTGATCGGTATTTCGCACAAGGAGGAGCGGGACAGCCACAAGGTTGCCAAATATCTCAAGGAGCACGGGTACAGAATGATCCCCGTGAACCCGAAGTACAAGGAGGTTCTGGGGGAACCCTGCTATCCGGACCTCCGATCGGTCCCCGAGCACATCGACGTGGTCGACATTTTCCGCAACATGGAGGCGATACCCGGCGTCGTGGATGAGGCCATCGAGGTGAAAGCCGGTTCGGTCTGGATGCAGCTGGGCCTGGCTCACAACGAAGCCGCCGAAAAGGCCCGGGCAGCGGGATTGTCGGTAGTCATGAACAAATGTATCAAGATCGAGCACCATCGGCTCTGCAAGTGATCTCCCAAAAGGTGGTCTCTCGCGTTGACACCTGAGACCTGAAGCCGGCTTTCGCCTGTTGTGGCGTGTCAAGGGCCGTGAATCACACGCAATCCACCGTCTCGAAAATGCCGGAGGATGTTGAATGATGGAATTTCTGCAACCTGAAGCCTTCTTCTCCCTGGAATTCTTCGAGCATCGGTCCCTTTTCGCTGAGTGCGACCGTGTTTGGGAAGCCCTGGCACGCATTTCGGCCCATCTGCAGGCAGAGCTCAGGCCCAATGTCGGACCGCTGGGGTGCTTCAGAAAACCGCTTCCGGAGACGCAGGTCCTGTGGCAGGGCGTGTTCTTCAAGGAGGGGTTTGAAATCCTGGGAGGCGACCCCACCAAAGGAACCCTCCGGGTGCGTGTGGAGGGAACCGAAACCATCGAGGCCATTGTATTCTACGCCGGAAGCGTCTTCTGGGACGAGGAGATCCAGATCGGGCCTGGAGCGGTCGTAGAGCCCGGAGCCCTGGTGAAAGGCCCGACGCTCATCGGCGGAAACACCGAAGTGAGACAGGGAGCTTATATCCGGGGGAAGTGCATCATCGGACGCGGCTGCGTGGTCGGGCACACCACTGAGATGAAGTCCAGCATCATGCTGGACGGCGCCAAGGCGGGTCATTTCGCCTACATCGGGGACAGCATTCTCGGAAATTCCACCAACCTCGGCGCCGGCACCAAGCTGGCGAATCTCAAGATCGGCGGAGCGCCCGTGGTCATCAAAGTGGGCGATGAAAGGATCGACACCGGGTTGCGCAAGTTCGGGGCCATCATCGGCGACGGCGTCGAGATCGGGTGTAACGCTGTCACCAACCCGGGTACCCTCCTCGGCAAAAACGCCATGGTGCTGCCCGTTAGCTCCGTGAGAGCCGGCTATTACCCGCCCGAGAGCATGGTTCGCTAAGTGCTGTGTGAGACCCCCATCAGGGCCCGGGGGGTGCTCCCCATCCTCCGCCACTACCGCCACCTGCATGAGCTCCTGGAGCACAGCGGTCAGGGACCTTACCGGATCACTTCGCGAGGCGCCTGGGCAACATCCCGAATCGACCATGTCTATTACTTTTTCAAGCGTCTGGGCCTCGAGAAGGATCGCCTCTTCATCGATCTCGGGAGCGGCGACGGTCTCGTGGCCTGCGTCGCCGGGCTCTTCACCCGGTCCATCGGCGTCGAGGCCGACCCCGGGCTCTGCCGAACCGCTGCTGAAGCCGTCCGATTCCTGGGAATGACCCATCGTGTGGAGATCGTCTGCGGCGACTACCTCACCATGAACCTTCGTCGGGCCGACTGCCTCTATCTCTACCCCGACAAGCCCTTCGAATCATTGGAAAGGCTTCTGAATTCCTGGCCGGGGCGGCTCATGGTCTATGGTCCCCACATCCCACCGAAGCACCTGATCCCCGAGCTCCACCTGCGATGCGGCCGGGAGCGCATGCAGGTGTATCGGGTAAGCCCACGCCATCGTTCAGGTCTCAATCCTTGACCAGAGCACAGATGACCTTCTCCTGGTCGGATTCCGTCAGATAAGGGTGCATGGGGAGGCTGAAGATCCTTTGGGCACAGGACTCGGTTGCGGGGAAGGAACCGGGTGTGTACCCGAGCCCCTTGAAGGCGGTCTGTAGGTGCAGAGGCCTGGGGTAGTAGATTGCCGAAGGGATGGAGGCCGCTTTGAGACGGTTCAGAAGCTCCGCCCGGTGGCTCTCATCGCGCGCGAGAACGGAATACTGGGCCCATGCCGAGACGATACCTTCCGGGAGGCGCGGCGGTTCGACCGGCGCGCCAAGCTTCTCGATCAGATGCGTGTAGCGCTGAGCCACCTCCTGCCGCAGCTCGATCTCCCGGGGAAAAATCCCGAACTTGACGAGCAGAATCGCCGCCTGAATCGTATCGAGCCGACCATTGATGCCGATACGCACATTCTCGTACTTGTCCCGACCCTGGCCGTGGATGCGCAGGGACTGCATGCACGCGTCGAGCTGCGTGTCGTCGGTGAAGCACATCCCCCCGTCACCGTAAGCTCCCAGAGGTTTGGCCGGAAAGAAAGACGTGCAGCCGATGGACGCCATGGAGCAGGATTTCTGCCCGTACCGCTCGGCTCCAAAGGACTGGGCTGCATCCTGGATGACGAATAGCCCATGCTGGTCCGCAATGGCCTGGATAACGTCATATTCCGCCGGCACCCCGAAAAGGTCCACCGCGATGACACAGCGTGGGCGGAGCGTCGATTCGAGGGCAGGAGCCGGCAGGGGCGAAAGGGAGGCCTTCCTTGAGTGCAAAGCCGTGATGGCCTTGTCCAGACACGCCGCATCCAGGTTAAAAGTCATCGGCTCGATGTCCACAAAAACCGGGATTGCACCCACGAGGGAGATCACCTCCGCTGTTGCCATGAAGGTGAAAGGAGTCGTGAAGACTGCATCCCCCGGCCCCACTCCTCGAGCCATCAGGGCCAGAAGCAGGGCATCCGTGCCCGAGGCGCAGGAGAGGGCGTGTCGCACGCCGACATAGTCCGCCAAACGTTCCTCCAGTTCCATGACCTCTGGGCCCATCACGTATTGGCCGTGATCCAGGACACGTCGGATGCGTTCCTCGATGTCGTTTCTGATTCTCCGCTGCTGCGCCGCAAGATCGATGAATTGCATGGTGCCTGGTCCTTTCACTGGGATCGGTCTTCTGTTTCCGTTCTGCACAGGGGCAGCCATCCGAAAAATGTATCGTCGGGCTGAAGGCTGCCTGATCTGACTCTCATCATAGAGCAAAAGCCGGCGCGTGCAACGTGCAATTGCCAACTGGGAGCTCTTTCGGACGAGTCCGCCGCCTTGGGGATTGAACCGGTAAAGCGTTTGTATTAGCTTTGATGGGGAGGCGGCCCCGCTTCTGAGAAGTCGGGCGGTACCGGAGAAAAGAGCGCGTGCGCATTGGATTTGGCCTACAATCCTGTTCAAGAGTGGAGAGATGAGTCATGTGTGAAGCCAACGCTTACCTGCTGAAAGGCGGCGAGGAAGTTCTGTTCCTTGAATCGGTGGATGTAATGGAGAATTCAGGCCGGGAGATCCGGGTCACGAGCATCTTCGGAGAGCAGAAGACCGTCAAAGGTGTCATTCGCCGCATGTCCCTGGTGGACCACAAGATCATCATCGAAGAACAGGGGTGATGGAGCCGGCCTCTGTGCGCCGCGGGCCAACCTTTGCCTGGCCGTGTCTCTCGGGTCCGCCATCATCACGGGCAAGCTTCGCTTCGCCCGTGGCACTCATAGAGTATCCTCCGAGTCTCCGGAGCTCTTGAGCGGCTTCCGTTCCGGGTCGTAAGTTGAAGCCGGTGTGCGGACGCTCGAAGCCGGTCTCTTCGTCATGCCTCCGGTTTCGGGATTTCGAGGCGGACGCCTCAATTCGGGTTTGAGGCCGTCATGAGGATGCCACTTCCGGGAAACACCGCATGACCAGGTCGCGCACCTCTTCCAGCCACTGGGTGCGCTGTTCGGCGGAGCTCGTCACGATGACGTTGAACATCCGGCGCCGAACATCCTTCACCCCGCAAAGGTCTAAAATGCAGCTTTTCCAGATGGCCTCCAGCGGGTCGCCGAAAACCTCCCGCTCGCGGTGATCCGGCGTGTTGGAAGTGTTGAAGACGACGGCCGTTCGCGCTTTCAGCAGTCCGATTGGGATTCCCTCCCCGCTGTCGCCCTCATCGAACCGGTAGGCAATGCCTGGTCGAAAGACCCGATCGATCCATCCTTTAAGGACAGCCGGAGGCTGCCCCCACCAGTTGGGATGGACAACCACGATGCCGTCGGCCGTCTTCAGCTCATCACAATGTTGACGCACCCAGTCGGGAACCAAGCCGTCCTCAGGGATTTCATGCCCCGGCAGGCAAGGGTCGAACCCCTCGGCGTGGAGATCATGAAAGACCACCGGGTGGCCCATCTCTCGAAGGGCATCGCACGCCGTTCGGGCGATGGCATGATTGAAGCTTCCAGGGGTGGGGTGCCCCAAAACGACCAGGATCATGATTTCCTCCGCACCTTTTTCCTGCCTTCGCCGGTACATCAAGGCGAAGGTCGTCCCCAAATCGCAGGAGCATTCCTCCCCGAAGGGGAGACGAAAGCCGATGCCCCCGCTTCAACCAGAAAGTCCCGTCATTCCCAGCCTACATGAAGCCGAGAACCTTGGGCAGCCAGAGCACCAGTTCCGGAAAGGCGATGAGCAGCAGCAGCCCCACAAACATGAAGAGGAGCAGCCAGACGACCCATCGCACCGTCTCCTCCATGGGGGCCCCTGTGAGCCGGCAGCTCACCATCAGGTTTACGGCCATGGGTGGAGTGAACTGCCCCAGCGCGATGTTGTAGGTCATCAGCACCCCGAACCACACCAGGTCCCACTGAAAGCTCTGCGCCACGGGAACCAGCAGGGGGCAGAAGATGAGAAAGATGGAAATGCCGTCGAGGAACATCCCCACGACCACCAGAAAAACCATCAGGATGGCGATGACGATGGTCGGGTTGTCGCCTCCGAGGGCTACCAGGCTTCTGGAGATGGGGTCCACGATCCCCAGGGTGCTGGACGCCCAGGCGAAAACACTGGCCAGTCCCACGACGATCAGAATGACCGCGGAAGTCTCGGCGGACTGGATGAGCAGTTCGTGGATGTCCCGAAGAGTGAGGGTGCGATGGATGAAGAGCCCGATGACGAGTCCGTAAACCACGGCCATCACCGCCGCTTCGGTGGGTGTGAACCATCCCGTGCGCATTCCACCCAGGATGAGGATCGGGGCCAGCAGGGCCCAGAAGGCCTCCTTGAACGACTTCCAAAAGGGCGGCCGCCCGGTCTCGGACTCTTCCTTTCCGAAGTCATGGCGAAAGCTGAGGAGGACCGATGGGATGATGAGCATGATGCAGGCCAGGATCCCCGGAACGATTCCCCCCACGAACAGGGCCGGCACCGTGGCCGACGGAACCAGAACGCTGTAGATGATGAAGGCCACGGACGGAGGGATGAGGATGTCGGTGGATCCGGCCGCGGCCGTCACGCTGGCGGCGAACCCTGCAGGATACCCGGCCCGCATCATGGCCCCCAGCATGACGCCTCCCACGGCGGCAGTGCAGGCGGGGCCGGATCCGGAAATGCCTCCGATGATCATGGCCACAAGGATGGTGATGGCCGCGAGCGATCCGCGACCCCGCCCCACCACGGATGTGGTGAAACGCAGCAACCGCTCGGCCACACCCGAGCGGTCGAAAATGGCTCCAGCCATGACGAACATGGGGATGGCCAGGAGCGGATACTTGGCGATGCCCGCATAGACGTTGGTCGGCACCGCCATGATCCCGAGCTTGGCCAGGGCGATGGAAAAGGTCCCCGCAAGGCCGAGGGAGGCCGCGATGGGCACCCCGGCAAACATGAGCAGAAAGAAGCATCCGAAGAGAATCAACGCGGCCGGCATCAATCCTCTCCCTTGGCAATGCGCACCATGAGCCCCAAGGCGCGCCCGACGATCAGAAGAGACAGAACGGGGAGCCACACGGTGTAGATCCAGGTGGGCACGCCCAAACCCGGCGAAGTAACCTCGAAACGGTATTCATCCCAGGCCATCCGGCCCCCAAGCACCGCGAGCAGGAGAAAGGTCAGGCCTGTCAAGCCCGTGGCCACGAGACGAGCTGCCCGGCGAGGCTTGGGTGCCAGCTTGTCGATGAAATAGGTGATGTTCAGGTGACTCGCCTTGGCCATGAGGCTCGAGCTTCCCACGAGCGTCATGACCACCATGAGGAAGATGGAAATCTCCTCGGTGAAAGCGAATGAAAAATTGGTCAGATAGCGGACCACCACGTTGGCGAAGGTGATGAGGGCCAAAACACCGATAATGATACCTGCGAGGTTCTCTTCGATCTTGACGGGAATTCGGGTTCGGGGTCGATGATCATTCCCTGGGACTTTGCAGTCCATGGGTTCTCCTGTCGGATGTCATGCACAATGCGGGATGATGACCGGTACCGGCCGAAACAAAGAAAGAAGGCGCGCTGTCCGATTTCGATGCAGGTGCGCGCCTTCGGGCGACTTCGCAGTATGTCATGCGAACCTACTTGCGCTGCGCGACGGCTTCCTCGGCCTTCTTGACCAACTCGGCGCCGATCTGCTTGGCCCACTTGTCGAATACCTCGCGGGTGGCTTTCTTGAACTCCGCCTTCTCCGCGTCCGTCAGCTTGACTACGTTGACCCCCAGCCCCTCGATCTCTTTGATGAGGCTTTCATCGGGCGCCACAAGCCCCTTCCGGGCGGACTCGATGTTCTCTTTTCCCGCCTGGACGGCGGCGTCTTTCACGGCCTGCTGATCCTCAGGGGTCCAGCCGGCCCACACGTCCTTGTTGACGACGAAGATGAGCGGGTCGGCCACGTACCCCCACAGGGTGAGATTCTTCTGATTGGCTGCACTGTAAAGCTTGGCCGCCATGAAGACGGTGAGGGGATTCTCCTGGCCGTCCACCGCCCCGCTGGAGAGAGCCGGCACGGCATCGGCCCAGCTCATCTGCGTGGGATTGGCGCCCAGGGCCGCGAAAGTATCCAGGAAGAGCGGCGAGCCGACCACCCGGATCTTGAGACCTTTGAGGTCCTCAGGTTTTCGGACCGCCTGCTTGGAGTTGGTGAGCTCCCGGAATCCGTTTTCACCCCAGGCCAGGGGAACCACATCCTTGCTTTCGAGGATCTTGAAAAGCTCCTTCCCCACGTCACCACCCGTCAGAGCGTCGATGGCCCTGTAGTCGGGCATGAGGAAGGGCATGGAAAACAGGTTCAGCTGCTGCACCTGGGGGGACCAGTTGATAGTGGAGCCGATGGCCATGTCGATGGCCCCCTGGCGAATGGCCGTGAACTCCTTGGTCTGGTCGCCGCCCACCAGGCTGGTGCCGGGATACATCTTCATGTTGATGCGGCCACCGGTCTTCTCCTTCACCAGCTCGACCCAGCGCTCCCCGGCCACACCCCAAGGGAATGGCTTTCCGAGCACTGTGGACAGTTTATACTCCGCTTTGTACTCCGCAGCCTGAGCGGACTGTGTCACGGCGCAGGCAAAAAGCAGCAGCAGGACGCAAAACAAACCCATCAATCTTTTCATAAAGACCTCCCCTCCGCAGAAAAACTCTACCCAGGATAACACAAGGAAATTTATAAATATTTGAATCGTGAGAGAAGTCCCAACCTATTCAACGAACCTCTGCGTGTCAAGTCCTTTGATCTCAAGGTACAGTCACTCCCGTTCGTTGAGCGCCAAGCTGGACCTGAGGATTTGACTTGCGTTGCAAAAGGCCTATCATGATGTCCTCCTGCATAAC
>CAZEOY010000071.1:0-10055 GCA_964513835.1 uncultured Syntrophobacteraceae bacterium | reverse complement strand
GATGGTTCGGTTGTTCAGGGCGAACGTTGACGTGCGGGCGTAGGCTCCGGGCATGTTGGCCACGCAATAGTGGATGATGCCGTCCACGACGTAGACGGGATCGCCGCGTGACGCCGGACGGGAAGTTTCCGCGCACCCTCCCTGGTCGATGGAAACATCCACAAAAACCGCACCGGGCTTCATCGTTTTCAGGTGCTCCCGCTTGATGAGCTTCGGGGCTTTGGCTCCCGTGATGAGCACCGCCCCGATGACGATGACGGCTTCCCGCAGTCCTTTTTCCAGATTGAAGCTGTCTCCGTAAACTGGAAAAACATTCGGAGGAAGACTCCGTCCCAGCTCCTCCAGCCGGTCCGGGTTGATGTCGAGAATGGTGACCTTGGCACCGAGTCCCGCGGCCACTCGGGCCGCATTGCTGCCGACGGTGCCGCCTCCGACGATCAGCACGTCGGCGGGGGGTACGCCGGGCACCCCCGTCGGCAGAAGCCCCCTCCCCCCCTTGAACTTGGTGAGGAAGTACGCGGCGACCAGGGGAGCCATGCGCCCCGCCACCTCGCTCATGGGCTTCAGCAGGGGAAGCGTGCCGTCCTCTTCCTGAACGGTCTCGTAGGCTACCGCCGAAATCCCCTTCTCGGCGCATGTCCGCGTCAGCTGTTCATCGGCGGCGAAATGGAAATAGGTGTAGACGGTCTGCCCCCGCCTCATCCGATGGAATTCCTCGGGAAGCGGCTCCTTCACCTTGACGATCATATCCGCGGCCGCCCAGATCTCATCGGCAGAATCGAGGATCCTGGCGCCCACCGACGCATATTCGGCATCCATGATTCCGGACCCGGTCCCTGCACCCTTTTCAATGAGCACCTCGTGGCCCGAGTCCACATAGACTTTGGCAGCGGCCGGAATGAGTCCGATGCGGTACTCATGCTCTTTGACTTCCTTTGGGCATCCGATTCTCATCGACGGTCTCCCCGTGGTTCCTCTCAGCAGTGCCTCATGCCCCAATGGGGCACCCTGAACCATGAAAAGGCCCAGGGCCGGCTTGTTTTCAAATAGAAACTCGAAACCCGCAACTCGAAACTATTCAGCGCAGGTCCGTTTCTTCCCACCGGCTGCGTTCAGCTCACATCCCGAGCTGCTCCAGCATGCTGTCGACCCCCTCCTGGTCGATCCGGTCCTTGTGGGTCCTTGCATCTTCGACAATGGCCCTGGACTTTTCCCGGATATCATCGATGCTCTTGTCAGGTGCCTGCTCTCTGGACTTCTTGAAGACCTCCGACGTCACATAGGCATCGAAGCTCAGCTCCTCGATTCTCTTCAGGAGCTGGATCACCTTTTTGATCTGCTGGCCGGTCAGGTCCTGAAAGCTGAGCTCGGTCATGATGCTCATGACCACCTCCTCCAACCCTTTCAGCTTCTCCCGGCAGAGGGAGCCATCTCCACGATCCAGCAGGCTTCCCATCTCCTTGAACTCAGACTGAAGCTCCTCAAGAAGATCCATGATCTTGAGGGTAGCCTTTTCAGTCGATTTCACAATGCCGTCCAAGATGCTGTCGGTCTCTCCAAGGAGTCCTGAGGAATCCAGATGAGCCTCTTCACTGCACGAATCTCGGAGTAGACCGTCTCGATGCTGTCCGTCACCTGCGAGTTCAACGCCCTGTAGAAATGTCCCTCCTGCAGCGCTCGTGTCAGCGCCTTGGCGATCTCGTCCTGGATGATCGAGGACAGGCTCTCGTGGACTTTTGCCGACACCCTTTCGGAAACGTTGGTACTCAGAAGGTCGAGAATCTGGCTCTCCTCAAACACGTCCGTCCCCCCCATTCTAACCGCAGAGCCGGTAGCTGTTCTTGCCCGCCTTCTTGGCACGATACATGGCCTCATCCGCTTTGCCCGTCAACACATCCGGTGTCTGACCGTCCGCCGGAAAAGATGATATGCCGATGCTGGCTCCGACCTGGATCTCTTCACCGCTGCCGAGAGAAACGGGCTCACTGATGGCTGCCAGGAGTCTCCTCGCTGACAGGCATGAGTGAATTCGATCCTTGAGATCCACCAGGACCACCAGGAATTCGTCTCCTCCAAAGCGGAAACAGTAATCGTTCCGACGAATGGTGTAAGTGATTCTCTCTGTGGTTTTCCTTAATACAGTGTCGCCTGCTTCATGTCCCCATGTGTCATTCACATGTTTGAATCCGTCAAGATCCAGGAAGAGAAAAGCGAGAATTTTACCCTCCCCTGAAGCAGCTTCAATCAAATGAGCTGCAATGCCTTCAAAGCAATCTCTATCCAAAGCACCGGTGAGCTCATCATAGACAACCTCAAAGGCGTTGGATTTGATGCACAATATCAAATCCCCATAATCATCCAGGGGCACTATCTTGACTTCATAGTTTGAATCGTCCAGGCGATGAATAAATAAGCTTTCCTTTTCATCACGTTTATTGATCGTGTCTACCAGTCCCTCAATTCTTCCCAGTGCGGTCATGAGGTCATTGGTCTCCAGGACCTCTCCATCATGGAGTATGAAGGCTGGCAGCGGGAGGTTTTGCACAACTCTTGACAAAATCGATTCCAGAGAATCCATGGAAAACCTCCTGAATAAGTATTGGTGAAAACGCGACACTTGGAGCTTTCCACGTTACAGTGATTGGATCACGCATGAATGGAAGCCTTCGAGTTGATCAATACCATGGAAGGGAATGCAGTGCAAATATGTCAGTAAAGCTTGAAAAACCTCATTTTCGCATCCACAGTTTCTGTTAGCAGGGGCGGAGCAGATCCCATGAAACACAGCCCTGTCAATGCTCCCGAATGGTTTGTCCTCTGGATGTGAAGGATATTCCCTGCTGCCCGCTCGAGCCGATCATGACGGATTCCATGATCGGCACATTCACTTCATGGCCGGCCTTCCATTTGACGATGAAATGAGCCCCGAAGCCGCCGCTCTTGTCCGATTCCTTCACAATGACCTCCTCCGAGGCCTGAGGCCCGATCTGAACGGGTTTTTCCAGCCACTTCTTGAGCAGCTGACCCTTTGCATCGTGATAGTTCATCTCCACAAGGGTGATAGAATGCTCAGGGTCCGTGTTCCGGATGCTGAGAGCCGCTGCGACATAGAACGGATGCTCTTTGTCGCCGTGGTAGACATGAGAATAGGCAGGAACATAAACCGTGCCCCCCTTGGACAGGTTTGGCTCCGATCCCGCCAGGACCAGACTAACGCCCGAGAGGACCAGGTTCACAAGAACCACAGCAACGGCCATCGGGGGGATCTTTCCAGCTGTGCGCATTTCACACTCCTCTCTGAAGGATCGTTCAGGATGAAGAATCTATGACGAGGGGTCAGGGGTTGCCAATTGAATAACGCTCCGAGCCGGTTCCGCAAAAGCCCTGAAAGCTTCCCTTTCTTCCGTCCTGCCGATCACGGCCACCAGATCGTCGTCTGTGAACCGGTAGTCCGCGTCGGGGTTGGGCAGGAACCTCCCACTGCTCAGAACCCCGACCACTGAAGCTCCGGTGATCTTCCGGATGTTGAGCTCCCTCAGGCTCCTCCCCTGAAGGGGACCTCCCGGCGTCAGCCTCACCCATGTCAGCTCCAGCAGGTCTCGAGCATTTCTCAGGCAGGCCATGTCCTCACAAGCCGTGTCGGTCTCGGTGATCGGCGCATAGAACGCATGGCGCACCCTGTCCGTGTAGCTTTGTATCTCGCTGGTCGGAATGCCCAGGTGAACGAGGGCCTGGGTGGCCATTTCCAGGCCTGCCTCCATTTGTGGCAGAATCACCATATAGGCGCCGAGCTCGTAAAGGGGTTTGATCTGCTCCGCCCCTTCAGCCGTGGTCACGATTTTCAGGTTGGGATTCAGACGGCTCGCTTCGCGAACGATGGCTTCCAGCACGACGATGGCAGGCACGGTCACCAGCAGCAAGCGTGCGTTCTCAATTTGAGCCGCTTTGAGGACCGGCAGCTGGGTTGCGTCGCCGAACACCATGGGAAACCCCGAAGGTTTGTACTGCTCAAGTTGGCGGTAGTTTAGCTCGATGATGATGAAATCCACACTGAGGTACTTCAGCACCTGGGCGATATAATAGCCCGTCCTGCCTCCACCGGCGATGACGACGTGCCCCGTCAGCCCGTGAGCCGGAAGGTTCATCGTCTGCAGCGGTTCACGCTGGAAGAACCTTTTTCGCAGGGCATAAAGCGGCGCGGTGAGGCTTGAAATCACGGGGGTCAGCATCATGCTGATGATGGCGGTAGAGAGCATGAGCGAGTAGAGCTCCCGGTTGATGGATTGAGTTTCAAGCCCCACCCGCGCCAGCACGAAAGAGAACTCGCCGACCTGGAACAAGGTCAACCCCAGAGCCAGAGGCACCACGTTGGAATAGCCGAACAGGCGAGCGAGGCCGGCGAAAATCAAGCCCTTTCCGACAGCGACCAGCCCGACGAGCATCAGCTCGGTGCGCCAGTTTTCCAGGAGAAAGAACGGGTCGAGCAGCATGCCCACCGAGGTGAAAAAGAGCAGACCGAAGACATCCCTCAGCGGAATGATGTCGGTCAGGGCCTGGTGGCTGTAATCGGATTCACTGAGCACCATGCCGACCACAAACGCCCCGAAGGCGAAGGAGAGGCCAAACCAGTGCGTGGCGTAGCCGATTCCAAGCCCCAGCGCCGTGATGGAGAGAAGGAAGAGCTCCCTCGATTCCCAGCGGGCGACGAGCGCCAGAAGGCGAGGGAGGATTTTGGTGCCCAGCAGGAACATGGACAGCAGGAACAGAGCCGACTTCACGGCGGCCAGCCCGAGGATGGGAAGTCCTGCTTCCGGGTTGGAAAGCTTGGGCAGGATGATCATCATGGGAACGACGGCCAGGTCCTGGACGATGAGCATCCCGATCATGACACGGCTGGAGAGGGTTCCCATCCATCCCTGATTCATGAGGGTCTTCAGGATGACCATGGTGCTCGACAGTGAAATCATCGAGCCGAACCAGATGGAGGAAGCGATGTCCAGCCCGAACCATTGCCCGATGCCGAAACCGTAGGCCAGGGTCAGAAGAATCTGGATGGGGGTTCCGACGAGCGCGATTCTGCGGACCGGCTTCAACTCCTTCAGGGAGAATTCAAGGCCGAGGGCAAACAGGAGCAGCGCAACTCCGATCTCCGCCAGCCTCTCGATGTCCTGGACTTCGGAAACCGCAATGCCCCCGGTGTAGGGACCGATGACCACCCCGGCCATGATGTATCCGAGAATGAGTGGCTGTCTGAGCTTATGCGCGATCAACGCCCCCAGAAGCGCCCCAACGATGATGATGACGATGTCCGTGGCAATTCCCATGCTCAGTCCTTTTGTGGCGTCATCGGGGTGAATTCGGGCCGTATGGAGCCAACTATAGAATTGACCGAAGTGTTCTGCAATCATAACCGGCGGTTTGTGATACCACGAGACCTTCTCCAGATCACGGGTTCGATGTCGATTGACAGGGTGTGCTTTTTGTGTTGTAAGACAACCGATCCAGTTCAATTCAATGAACAATATGGCACAACATTGTACCGGCGCGATTGTTTCCGAGCGAGTTTCGGAAGGTATGGGGCCGGTTGACGGGTCCCATCGAGATTTGAGAGTCACGGAATCCGTTATGCCGGCCGGAGGCTTGTTGTCTTTGCTTCAATCATTGGAGAGGAGGACGGGATGCGAAAGGCAGTCGTGATTTCTTCAGTGGTTTTGATGGCTGCGTTCATGATGCTGGCTCCTTGCGGGGCCGGTGCACAGACCATCAAGGTGGGTTTCAACATTCCCCTCACAGGAGATATTCCCAAGGTAGGGGAAAGCTCCAAGTACGCAGCCGAGATCTTCCTGGCCGAATTCAATGCCGCCGGCGGTCTCAAACTGGGCGACAAGTCCTACAAATTGCAGTTCGTCTACGAGGACAACGAATCCAAGGCGGAATCCGCAACCGCGGCCGCACTGAAGCTCATCACCCAGGATCAGGTCCTGGCCATGATCGGGCCCCAGGCCAGCAAACAGGCCATCCCGGCCGGAGAAGTGGCCAATGCCAACAAGACGCCCATGATCTCCCCCTGGTCCACCAATCCCAAGACGACCGAAGGCCGCCCCTATGTCTTTCGCGCCTGCTTCCTCGATCCCTTTCAGGGACCGGTGGCCGCCAACTTCGTGACCGAGGAGTTCAAGGCCAAGAAGGCCGCTGTTCTGTATGATATTTCCAGCGATTATCCCAAGGGCCTGGCCGAGTACTTTAAGGAAGCCTTCGAGAAGCTCCACGGCCCCGGCTCCGTGGTGGCCTTCGAAACCTTCACCACCAAGGATGCCGACTTCAGCGCACAGCTCACCAACATCGTCAAGTCCGACGCCGACGTTCTGTTCACGCCTCAGTATTACAGTGAGGTTGCCCTCATCGCAAAGCAGGCCAAGGATCTCGGCTGGAAGAAAGCCATCATGGGCAGCGACAGCTGGGGCTCCGCGGAGCTCATGACGCTGTGCGGCGACGCCTGCAAGGGCGCTTTCTTCAGCACGCATTATGCCGCTGCGGGAGCCAAGGGCGCGACCAAGGAATTCATCGACAAGTACAATGCCAAGTACGGCTACGTTCCCGATGATGTCGCCGCCCTCACCTGGGATGCCATCGGTCTTCTGCTTCAGGCCCTGAAGAATGCGGGGGCGCTGACGGGCAACGTGGACAAGGACCGCGATGCCGTCCGCGACGGCTTGAGCAAAGTCAAGGACTTCGAAGGCATCACCGGCAAGATGACTTTCGCCTCTGGAGGCGACCCCATCAAATGCGCCGTGGTGGTCAAGATCAGCGACAAGGGGGAGTTCGAGTTCTACAAGCAGGTTTGCCCCTGAAGGGTGTTTCTGATATAGGGTGAAGAAAGATGGAGGCGGGAAGCAATTCCCGCCTTTGTCTATGATGTGAAGCAGGTTGAATAGAGCTCAGGGGGGCGATTTCTTTGTTTTTCGAGACGTTCTTACAGAATCTGTTGAATGCGCTCCAGTGGGGGAGCTTTTATGCTCTCATCGCCCTGGGGTATACCATGGTGTACGGGGTGCTCCTGCTCATCAACTTCGCTCACGGCGATATCTTCATGGTGGGGGCTTACATCGGCTTATTCATCGCCACCTTTCTGCTGGCCCAGTACGCCGTGGCGCTCCCCTTCGCATTGCCTCCCACCGTCATCTTCCTGCTGACGCTCCTGTTCAGCATGATCTTCACGGCGATGCTGGGGGTTGCCATTGAACGGGTGGCCTACCGGCCCCTGCGGCGAAAAGGTGCGTCACGCCTGTATGTCGTCATCACCGCACTCATGTGCGGGCTGCTCCTGGAAAACGGCAATCTCCTCCTTCTCGGTGCCAACCGGCGGAATTTTCCCGAGCTTCTCGACAAGACCATCTATACCATTGGCGGCGTCACATTCAGCAACATCAAGGTGATGGTCATCATCGTGACGGTCCTCGTTTTCGTGCTGCTCGAGACCATCGTGCGCAAGACCAAGCTGGGCATGGCCATGCGGGCCATTTCCTACGACCGCATGGCGGTGCCGCTCATGGGCATTCCCATCGACACGGTCATTGCCTTCACATTTGTGCTGGGGTCTTCCATGGCGGCCGTGGCCGGCGTACTGTATGCGACGGCATATCCTGTTCTGGAGCCGTACATGGGGGCACTTGTGGGCTGGAAGGCTTTCATTGCCGCGGTTCTGGGAGGGATCGGCGAAATCCGGGGGGCTTTCGTCGGCGGCTTCGTCCTCGGCTTTGTGGAGATTTTCGTTGCGGCCTTCTTCCCGTCCACTCTTCGGGATCTGCTGGCTTTCAGCATCCTCCTCATCTTCCTGTGCATCAAGCCGACGGGCCTCTTCGGCGTCGCCCGGGCCACCAAAATATAGCGGGACTGCAGCATGCGCCGAATGATACCGATCCTTCTCTACCTTCCTGTCTGCGCAGTTGTTGTGGCGGGGGCTCAGGCAGGAATGCTCAACGCTTACGTGCAGCTCGTCATCATGTACGTGGGCATCAACATCATCCTTTCCACCTCCTTGAATCTGATCAACGGCTACATGGGAGAGTTCTCCGTGGGGCATGCGGGCTTCATGGCCGTCGGAGCTTATGTCACCTCCATTCTGAATGTATGGTTATTCACCGACAGCAGCGTCTTCGGTCCCAGCCTGCTCCAGCCATCGAGCGCTCTCTACCTCTTCCCCGTGACGCTCCTTGCGGGGGGCATCGGCGCGGCCCTGGTCGGGCTGCTGGTCGCCATACCGTCTTTCCGCACACGGGGCGACTACCTCGCCATCATCACCCTTGCGGTGAACTACATTGTCAAGAGCTCCATCGAGAACATCCAGGTCATCGGCGGTGCCCGCGGTTTCATGGGAATGCGCAATGTGATCAACTCCATGAAGGAGGTGGTCGATATCCCCTGGATTTTGATCTGGGTTCTGGTTTTCACCGGGTTCACGGTCTGGATTCTTCACCGGCTGGTGACCTCGACTTACGGGAAGGGGATCGTGGCGATCCGGGACGACGAAATCGCCTCGGAAATCATGAGCGTGAACACGCGCCACATGAAGGTAGTGGCCTTCATGCTCTCCTCGGGACTGGCCGGGGTGGCCGGGGGGCTTTTCGCCCACATCCTGGGCTACATCAACCCCGGAACCTTCACCATCATGAAGTCCACGGAGATCCTGGTGATGGTTTACCTCGGCGGGATGGGATCCCTGAGTGGTTCGGTGCTGAGCGCCATCGGTTTCACCGTGATCCTCGAGCTCTTCCGCCACCTGCAGCTGGCCAAGTGGGTGGTGATTCCCCTGCTGCTCATCCTGCTCATGCTCTTCCGGCCCGAAGGGATCATGGGTCATCGGGAGCTCACGGACGTTTTCCCGTGGCTCCGTCGTTTCCTGTCTCCCCAAGAAAGGCGCTCCTAGATGTCATTGCTGGAACTTCGCGAGGTCACTCATTATTTTGGGGGACTTCGCGCCGTATACAACCTCAACCTGACGCTCGAAGGCGGAGAGCTCATGGGGCTCATCGGGCCTAACGGGGCCGGGAAGACCACGGTCTTCAATCTGGTTTCCGGGTTCTATACGCCGACGGAAGGCGAGGTCCTGTTTCTCGGGGAGAGCCTGGCCGGTCTTCGCCCGCACCAGGTCACGGCACGGGGCATGGCGCGCACCTTCCAGAACATCCGGCTGTGGAACAGCCTCACGGTTCTCGAGAACCTGTGTCTCTCGCAGCATTACCACCTGGGCTATGGCCTTTTGGGAGCGGTCCTGCGCCCCCGCAGCTACCATGAGAACGAGCGACGCATCAGGAAAACCGCCCAGCAGCTCCTCGAAGTTCTGGGCCTGTCGCACTATGCCGATGAGCTCCCCAAGAACCTGCCGTACGGCATGCAGCGCCGGGTCGAGATCGGGCGAGCCCTTTCACTTCACCCCAGGCTGCTGCTCCTGGACGAGCCGGCGGCGGGGATGAACCCCTCGGAGGTCGACCAGCTCATCGATCTGGTCCGATGGATCCGGGAGGAGTTCAAGCTGACCATCTGGCTCATCGAGCATCAGATGCGGGTGGTCATGAATCTTTGCGAAATCATCAAGGTGCTTGATTTCGGGGAGACCATCGCCGAGGGGGCTCCGGCCGAGGTGCAGCAGAATTCTCGGGTGGTCCAGGCCTACCTGGGAGACGAGGAGGACTCCTATGCTTGAAGTGGAGAACCTCCACGTCCGCTACGGCAACCTGGAAGCCCTCCACGGAGTGTCGCTCTTCGTCGGGGAAGGGGAGATTGTGGCGCTTCTCGGGGCCAACGGGGCAGGGAAATCCACCACTCTCATGAGCATCATGCGGCTCCCGCCACCCGAGGGTCCCCAGGTGAGTCAGGGGGCGATCCGGTACAAGGGTCAGGATCTGCTGCCCGTTCCGGCTCACCAGGTGGTGGCTCTGCATGGCATCGGTCTCGTTCCCGAAGGGCGCCACATTTTCGGGAATCTCACCGTGCAGGAAAACCTGAAGCTGGCGACCTATGCGCGTCGGGATGCGGACCGAATCGCCGCAGATTAC
>CAZEOY010000070.1:7599-10088 GCA_964513835.1 uncultured Syntrophobacteraceae bacterium | reverse complement strand
CTCTCAGATCGCGAACCATTCCAGCTGAAATTTCCAATGCTATCCTCCTGTCAACAACCCTATTCGCCTTTTTCACCTTAGGTCTGACCGACGGGATTGACAATCTCAACCTCGGGGCCACTCTCCTCCTGGCTGAGGAGCTGGCCTGCGGGGACCTCTTCGAGCGACATCGCTTCCTTGTCCCTGGCCGCATGCTGCGACTCGAGATATCGCTGCCGGCCATCGACGCAAGCATCTGCAATCCTCCCGGTGATGAGGCGAATGGCTCGGATGGCGTCATCATTGCCGGGAATGGGATAATCGATGACGTCCGGATCGCAGTTGGTATCTACGACGGCCACCACGGGAATGCCAAGTCGATTGGCTTCCGCGACAGCGATGTTCTCGCGTGCCGTGTCGATGACGAACATGGCCCCGGGCAGCCGGGTCATATCCTGGATGCCGCCAAGGTTCTTGACCAGCTTATCCCGCTCGTTCTGGAGCTGCAGGATCTCTTTCTTGGGAAAACGGTTGATGCTTCCATCCTGGATCATGGCCTCTAACTCCTTCAACCGATCGATTCTCAGCTTGATCGTCTTGAAGTTGGTGAGCATCCCGCCCAGCCAGCGGTGATCCACGTAAAACATCCCACAACGGTCGGCCTCTTCCTTTATCGTCTCCCGCGCCTGCTGCTTGGTGCCTACAAACATGACACTTTCACCGGCGGCGGCGGTCTCCTGGACAAACTGATAGGCCGTGTTGAAAAGCCGGACCGTTTTCTGGAGATCGATGATATAGATCCCATTGCGAGCACCGAAGATGTAAGTTTTCATTTTGGGATTCCAACGGCGCGTTTGATGCCCGAAATGAACCCCTGCTTCCAACAATTGCTTCATGCTGACGACCGCCATAAAACCTCCTTCTGGTTGTGGCCTCCACCCCCTGAAACCCTTCTCCAACCGGAAAACGGGCACCAAAAGGTACGGGAGTGTGTGGTTTAAGCAAATCGGACTTCCTTATCACGATTGCCAAAACCATGGCAACCGAAAATCTGGTTTTCCTTTTCCCTGCTTGACGGATGTTCCCCGACATGATGATATTTGGCGGGCAAACACTTATGGAATGCATCGAGTCGATAATTGAACGCCTTGCCCCGGAGCAAGCCTCAAGAAGCTGGAGGAGTGAAAGAGCATGAAGGCTAGAAACGCTTGGACCCTGCAGTCACTGGTGTCTTGTGTTCTCTGGAACGGGATCCTGGTTGCCGTGCTGTATTTCGTCGCCTACAGGGTCATCGAGGGCCTCGATGCATGGGTCACCCCCCTCATGCAGCCCGAGGTGCCGAGCCTCCCGGATGACCTTCGGGGGTCCCTGGCGAGCTTCAAACAGTTTCTCGGCGAGTCCAGGATTTACCTTTTGCCCGTATTGGCGGGAACCGGAGGGACCATCACCCTTATTCTCTGGCTGTTCCTCGCCCTTCAGGGCAGAGCTCTCCTGCGCCGTGCCGAGGGGGAGGGAGCTCCCGCCACCAAGGCCGAGCCCCATGCCGGTAAGCGTCGCGCAGCCGGCGATGAAGTGGAAAGACCCTTTCAAGCTGCCCCCCCAGAACCCTCGGTTCAACCGGCGGTGCAGGTTCTGACAGCACTGCAACAGGAGGGGCGTTTCATTGACTTTCTGCAGGAAGACCTCAACTTATATGGCGATGCTCAGATCGGGGCCGCCGTTCGGAGCATCCACGAAGGCTGCAGGAAGGCGTTGGGGGATGTGCTCGATCTCAAGCCCATCATGGAGGAAGGAGAGGGATCCACCGTCACCATCAAGCCCGGTTTCGATGCTCGAGCCATCAGGCTCACGGGGAATGTTTCAGGGGATCCTCCTTTCACGGGCATATTACGACATCGTGGCTGGAAGGCTGAAAGAATCGAGCTATCCAAGCCGGTGGCCGATCAGGAGAAGAATCGGGTGATCGCCCCCGCGGAAGTGGAAATCGAAGGCTAGACTGTACACAGCAGTCCCGCATGGCCCTCCGGGCCACCCTGAACCATGAAAAGGCCCATAGCCGGGCTGATTTTCAACTCGAAACTTGAAACCGGAAACTCGAAACTTTTCAGGCGGCTGAGGAGTGGATTTGAGCGAACCCAGCTATATTATCGGCATCGATTTGGGGACGACCCATTGTGTCATGGCGTATACCGAAGGCACAGTGCATGAGGATCAGGAACCGATCATCCAGACCTTCATGGTCCCGCAGGTGGTCAATCCCGGGGACGTGAGGCCGCAGCCCCTGCTGCCGTCCTTTTTGTTTCTTCCGGGCCCGCACGATGTCCCAGAGGGGGCGTTGGCGCTCCCCTGGGACGCATCCGTGGAATACACCATCGGCGAGTTCGGCAGGAAACGTGGCGCTGAGATCCCCAACCGCCTCGTGGCATCGGCCAAGTCGTGGCTGAGCTATGCAGGGGTGGACCGCACCGAAGCCATCCTTCCATGGGACAGCCCCGCTGAGGGGCGCAAGG
>CAZEOY010000070.1:0-7589 GCA_964513835.1 uncultured Syntrophobacteraceae bacterium | reverse complement strand
CCCCACTGGAAGCGTCGAGCCTCTTTATGGCGCACTTGAAGGATGCCTGGAATCACTCCATGGCCGAGCAGGGGATCGACGCCCCTTTCGAGAACCAGGAGATTTACCTGACGGTACCGGCGTCCTTCGATGCCGTGGCCCGGGAGCTCACCGTCAAGGCGGCACAGGCTGCCGGACTCGAGCGCATCACACTCCTGGAAGAACCCCAGGCCGCGTTTTATGCATGGATTGAGTCCCAGAGAGAACGCTGGAGGAAGGCCGTCCGCGTCGACGAGTCCATTCTCGTCTGCGACATCGGAGGCGGCACCACCGATTTCAGCCTGATCCAGGTGACCGAGGAGCAGGGTGAGCTGACTCTGAGACGCATGGCGGTGGGAGACCACATCCTCCTGGGCGGCGACAACATGGATCTGACCCTGGCTTATGCACTCCAGGCTAAACTGGCCCAGACCGGCGTGCGCCTGGACTCCTGGCAGTTCAGAGGCCTGTGGCACAGCTGCCGGACCGCCAAGGAACGGCTCTTGAGCAACCCGGAGCTCGAGGCCGAGCCCGTTGTGATTCTCGGACGTGGTACCTCCCTCATCGGAGGGACCCTGCGCAGCGAGCTCACCCGAGCCGAAGTGGAGCAAGTGCTCGTGGAAGGCTTCTTTCCCATCACCGGGCGCGACGAGTACCCCCAGAGCCGCCGCAAGGTGGGCGTTCGTGAAATGGGACTCCCCTACGAATCGGACCCGGCGGTTTCCCGTCACCTGGCCCGATTCCTGGGGCAATCCGAAAGGGGACTCTCAGAGGCGGGCTCCAGCATGGGTTACCCTTCAGCGGTGCTGTTCAATGGCGGGGTCATGAAGTCGGACCTCCTGCGGCAGCGGTTCCTTGACATCCTGAGACGATGGCATCCCCTGCAGGAGGTGAGAGAGCTGAGCTCTGCCGACCTCGACCTGGCGGTAGCGCGAGGAGCAGCCTACTACGGGCTGGCGAGACGAGGCCGGGGAATCCGCATCCGTGGCGGTGTGGCCCGCCCCTATTACATCGGCATCGAAAGCGCCATGCCTGCGGTGCCCGGCATTCCCACTCCCATCAAGGCTCTTTGCATTGTCCCCTTTGGGATGGAGGAGGGAACGGAGGCGGAAATCCGTGAGAAGGAGTTCGGACTCGTGGTCGGCGAACCTGCGGTGTTCAATCTCCTGGCATCCACGGTCCGCAAGAAGGATCAGGCAGGAGAGATCATCGATGACTGGCAGGGTGAAATCGATGAGGTGACCACGATGGAGGCGGTCCTTCCCGCCTCCGAGGCCGTCGAAGGCGTGAATGTCATCCCTGTCTGGCTTCAGAGCAAGGTTACGGAGATCGGAACCCTCGAGCTCTGGTGCGTGGCACGGGATGATGACCAGAAGCGCTGGAAGCTGGAGTTCAATCTGAGGGAGCAGGAAGACGTTGCATAGGACGGAGCCTTCCCTCGACTTTTCGGACGTCGAGCACCGGTATATCGTCGGCATAGACCTGGGGACCACCAACACGGCCCTGGCTTATGTGGACAGGACCAAACCCGACCCTGAATGCCGCAGGATCCAGTTCTTCAACATTCCTCAGCTGGTGGCTCCCGGCTCCTTGGGGAAGCCCCCCGTATTGCCCTCGTTCCTCTACCTTCCAGGCCCCTATGAGCTGCCGTCCGAGAGCACTGCACTGCCATGGGATTCCGGCAGGAGCTACATTGTCGGCGAGTTCGGACGCGAGCAGGGAGCCCTGGTCCCGGGAAGGCTGGTGTCTTCGGCCAAGTCGTGGCTGTGCCACGGAGGGGTTGACCGCACAGCGGACATCCTGCCCTGGGGGGCCGGATCCGATGTTCAGAAGATTTCTCCTGTGGAAGCCAGCAGCAGGGTTCTCCGACATCTCCGGGAAGCCTGGGATTCCGAAATGGCTGGAGGACGCGAGGGCTTCCGCCTCGAGGAGCAGATCGTCCTGCTGACGGTGCCCGCCTCGTTCGACGAGGTGGCCCGCGAATTGACCGTGACGGCCGCTCATGAAGCGGGATTGCACAAGATCATTTTGGTCGAGGAGCCCCTTGCCGCCTTCTATGCCTGGTTGTCACGCCATGAGCACAACTGGCGTGACGGAATGCAGGCCGGCCAGCTGATCCTGGTCTGCGACGTCGGCGGAGGGACCACCGACTTCACCGTGGTCGCCGTCCGCGAGGGGGAAGCGGGCCTCAAGTTCGATCGGCTGGCGGTTGGCGATCATCTCATGCTCGGGGGGGACAACATGGATCTCGCCCTTGCCCGACATCTCGAAGTCCAGCTCATGGGGCAGCCGGGAAAGCTCGAGTCGAGGCGATGGCATCAACTCTGGCATCAATCGCGGAAAGCAAAAGAGACCCTGTTGGGAGAGTCGGCGGCCGGCTCCCTGCCGGCTGATGCGGAATTGTCGCCATTCGGTCCGGCGGGAAGAAGATCCGGGCTCTTCGGACCGGCTCCGGGAGAGACCCAGACTGCCCCACCCACGTCTCGTTCCGCATCTCATGATGAATATGAGATCACCCTGGTCGGCCTGGGCAGGAAGCTCATCGGAGACACCCTGAAGGCAACGGTCTCGCGGGATGTTGTTCGAAACCTGATCCTGGAGGGCTTCTTCCCGAAGGTCACGCCGGATGACATGCCGACGGCCGCTCGCCGCACGGGACTCACCGAGTGGGGGCTCCCCTATGTTCAAGAGCCGGCTGTAACGCGTCATCTGGCCGCTTTCTGGCATCGTTTTCGCCACCTCTTGTCGACCGAAACGGGAAGGGATTCGGTCTACCCCGACTTCGTCCTGTTTAACGGCGGCGCCTTGAGCCCCAAGACGCTGCGGGACCGGGTACGGGAGGTCCTGGGGAGCTGGTTTAGGCACGAAGCCGGAGAAGACTTCGAACCCATCGAGCTCGAAAATCCGCGGCCCGACTTGGCCGTCGCCATAGGGGCGGCCTACTATGGGCTGGTGCGTTTCGGCGAGGGAGTCCGTGTGGGGGCCGGAAGCCCGCGTTCCTTCTACGTCGAGGTGGCTTCGGACGAAAGGGCAATGACCCATGAGACCGAGCGTCATGCCGTCTGTCTGGTGCCGCGGGGCACGGAAGAAGGCTACGAGATCCGGCTGGAACAGCCATCTTTCAACGTGCTGACCAATCAGCCCGTGAGCTTCCAGCTCTTCAGCTCCAGCACGCGGCTGGGGGATCGTCTCGGCGACCTGGTCGCGCTGTCTGAGGAGGAGATCACAATCCTGCCTCCCATTCGCACGGTCCTGCGTTACGGCAAGCGAGCCACTGCGCAGCCACTGCCCGTTGAACTGGCTGTGCGCCTCACAGAAGTCGGCACCTTGGAGCTGTGGTGCGCGTCCCGGCAGACCCCCCACCGATGGCAGCTCCAGTTTGACGTCCGTCAGGGCGCCGAACCGCTGCCATCGGATGCATTGAGCTCGGGCGAAACCCTGGATGCGGAGCTCATCGAAGGTAGCCAGGAAAAGATCCGGGAAGTCTTTGGGGCGCGGTCTGCCCCCCGCGCGGCGGAACAGCTCACCAAGGAGCTGGTCTCTGCTTTGGATCGGCCCAAAGAGAAGTGGCCCAGCTCACTCATCCGCAAGCTGGCCGATGCGCTCCTGGAATCCAGGTCCGGCCGCAGCCTCACAGCCCAGCATGAAGCCAGATGGCTGAACCTGCTGGGCTTTTGCCTTCGTCCGGGATTCGGCGATCCGGTGGACGAGTGGCGAGTCAAGGAAGTCTGGAAGCTCTTTCCCCAGGGTTTGGCTTTCCCGCGCCAGGCCCAGAACCGTTCCGAGTGGTGGGTTTTCTGGCGCCGTGTGGCAGGAGGCCTCTCGGCCGGCCAGCAGTGGCACCTCTTTCAGCAGCTGTCGGGAATTCTTCAACCTGGAGATAAGAAGAAGAAGCCGGGTAAAGCCGGGAAGATCCTCAGCGCCCAGGAAGAGATCGAGGTCTGGATGGCCGTTGCCAACATGGAGAGACTGCCGGTTCAAACCAAGGAGGATCTGGGGGAAGTTTTCCTCAAGAGGATTCTGCGCTCGCCATCCAAACCTCAGGACCTGTGGGCCCTGAGCCGTCTTGGCGCGAGAATCCCTTTCTATGGACCTTTGAACCTGGTGATTCCTGGAAGCACGGTCGAAAAGTGGCTCGAAGCCCTGACCTCCATGGGACCGGAACCCTCAGAGACCCTGGCTCACACCGTCGTCCAGATTGCGAGGTTCACAGGCGACCGGGAGCGGGATATCGACGAGTCCAGGCGTGACAAGATTCTTGCCTGGCTGGATCGGGCTCCCCGACCGGACAAGTATCAGCAAATGCTGCGGCACCCCGAAAGCAGCCTCCTCGATCAGGAAAGGGAGTGGGTCTTTGGGGAATCCCTGCCGGTGGGGCTCGTGATGACGAGCTCGAGCTGATTACCGGGATGAGAAATGAGAATACTCTTCTACTCCCAGCACGTTCTTGGCATTGGACACTTCTTTCGGAGCATGGAAATCGCCCGGGCATTGGAACCTCACGAAGTTCTCTTCGTCGAAGGAGGAGAACCCCTCGTGGATTTCACTCCCCCACCCCACGT
The DNA here is from genome assembly GCA_964513835.1 of uncultured Syntrophobacteraceae bacterium. Taxonomy (GTDB): domain Bacteria; phylum Desulfobacterota; class Syntrophobacteria; order Syntrophobacterales; family Syntrophobacteraceae; genus JALOOX01. Next base: position 3,009 of record CAZEOY010000070.1, on the reverse strand, counting down.
GCGCCGGGCTTTCCTGCCCCCGATCATGATGGACCCCAGCTTCAGCCGGATCGAAGTCCGTGATCGAGAGATGAAGGACCTCTGGACCGACCGCACGGACCTGCTCCTTCGCTTCTTTCTGGATTTTCAGCCGCATTGGATCATCACGGAGCTCTTCCCCTTCGGGCGCCGCGCTTTCCGACATGAACTGGTGCCCCTGTTGGAGGCGGCCCACAAGGACGCCTCCAAGACCAGGGTGGCCTGCAGCATTCGTGATATCCTGGTGGAAAAACAGGATGTCGAGAAGTATGAAACGCGGGTTCTCGAGATCCTCAACCATTGGTACGATCTCCTGCTCGTCCATACCGACCCACGGGTCATCGATTTGGGTGAAACCTTCTCCAGGATGGATGAAATCGCCGCCCCTGTGGTCTACACGGGCTTCGTCTGCCGCAATGCGCCGGCGAGGCGGCCAGGCGACGGCCGCCGGGTCATCGTGGCGAGCACGGGGGGCGGCCGTGTTGGCGTGGACCTCCTCCTGACCGTGATCAGGGGATTCAACCGCATGGGGCGGACGGATCTCGAGCTGAGGGTATTCTTGGGTCCCTTCATGGAGGAGGCTGACCGCACCGCCCTCTTCAACCTGGCATCAGGGGATTCGAGGATTTCCCTGCGCCCGTTTGCGAGCGACTTTCTCGCCGAGCTGGCCGGCGCAGATCTTTCCATCAGCATGGCTGGCTATAACACCTGCATGGACCTAATCGCTTCGAAAGTGCCCGCACTGGTCTACCCGTTTCCGCAAAACCGGGAGCAGGCCATGAGGGCCGAACGAATGGAGCGTTTGGGGCTCCTGCGCGTTCTGAAGAGCCTTTCGGAAAGGGATTTGATGGAGGCTGTGGAGCACCTCCTGACGCATCCGTTGATGCCAGCCCCTCACACACTGGAACTGGACGGGGCGGCCAAAACTGCCAGGGTCCTGGTGGAGTCAATGCTCTCCGATTAGCGTGGATGAGGCTCCGGGGAAATTCCTGTTGACGGAAAGGGGCTTTTCTTATACATACCACTAACTTTTCCACACGATGGCGGTGTAGCTCAGACGGTCAGAGCATGCGGCTCATATCCGCAGTGTCCGGGGTTCAAGTCCCTGCACCGCCACCAACTCAGTCAGCAGCGGGGGAAGCCGCAACGCTTCCCCCGTTTGATATTCCACCCCATTTTCTTGTTGAAAAACAAAGCATTATCGATTAATAGCCGGACAGTATCGGGATATTGAGGGGCAAGGGTGGTCGTCGTTGCAGAAGACATCCGGAAAGGAATGGATCATGACGCTGACGAAAGCGCATATCGTGGAGAATCTGTTCGCCAAGAACATCTTCACCAAAACTGAATCCGCACACATCATCGAGACGCTTTTTGAGATCATCAAACAAGGCCTGGAGCAGGGGGATGATGTCCTGATCAGCGGGTTTGGAAAATTCAGCGTGAAAGACAAAAACCAGCGTCGGGGACGCAATCCCCAGACCGGAACCCCCATCATGCTTGCCCCGCGAAAAGTGGTGACCTTTAAATGTTCCGGTGTCCTTCGGGAAAAGATCAATCAGAAAAAGTGAAAAGGACCTGGCCGTTGAATGGACTCCCCGTACTTTAAGGTGACACCGACTTCGCAGGGGGAGACGGTTTACTCCTTTTTACAGCCACTGGATTTTCAGCACGCTCAAGCCCTTTGGGAAAGCATTCTCCAATCCCTGAGAAGGTCCCCGCCCAGCAAGTTGATCCTGGATTTCGAGTCGATATCGATCATGGACAGCAGCGGATTGGCGCTCATCCGCCTGCTCAAACGGTACTGTGACACTCATGGAATTCCCCTGGAACATCGTTCCATTCCGTCCAGTGCCGAATACTTCGCTCGATTTCTGGACCTTCCCCTCACTCCTTCCGCACCATCTGAAGACTCTTTCCTGACGGCTCGGGTGAGCAGCCTGGGGGGCATCGTCAGAAGTAAATGGAGTGAATGGAATGATCTCGTACGCTTCATCGGCGATTTCTTCATTTCCACAGGAAGCGCTCTGCACCATTTTCGACGTTTTCGATGGCGGGAGGTTCTCTACTACGCTCAGCTTTCGGGTGCGGATGCCATGCCCATCGTCTTTCTTTTGAGCTTCCTGCTGGGGCTGGTGATGGCCTTTCAGGGAGCTGTCCAGCTCAGGCAGTTCGGTGCCAACATTTTCGTGGCCGATCTGCTGAGCCTCGCCATGACCCGCGAACTGGGGCCCGTTTTCACTGCGGTCATCCTGGCGGGCCGCTCAGGCTCCGCCTTCGCCGCTGAAATCGGCACCATGAAAGTCAACGAGGAAGTCGATGCCCTCGTGGTCATGGGGTTCGACATCACCAAGTTCCTCGTCCTCCCCAAGGTCATCGCCCTGGCGCTGTGCGGTCCGCTGCTGACCATGCTGGCCAACGCCTCCAGCATCGTGGGGGGAATCGTGGTCGGCATAGTGAGTCTGGACTTGACGGCCGCCAGCTTCGTTCAGGAGGTCTACTCCATCCTCACGCTGACTGACGTCTTCGGCGGGCTCGCCAAGAGCCTGGTCTTCTCCATCCTGGTGGCGTTGATCGGCTGTTTTCGAGGGCTCCAGGCCGACAAAGGCGCCGACAGTGTGGGACGCCAGACAACTTCTGCGGTCGTGAGCGGTATCTTTTTGATTATACTGGCTGACGCGGTTTTCACCGTTTTGTATCATATTTTTGACATCTGAGAATCCTGAGAACAGGGTAGCATGGGGTGATGTTCAGCCGGACGTCTAAACCGAGGTCCATTTCGAACCCCTTGACCGAAAGGGTGTTCAAGGAGTCCCGAGATGCCGCCACCCCGGCGAAGGCCGTGGGCCGGGAATCATTGGCATGCCTGGATTCCGGCTTTCACCGGGATGACGCCAAGTACATGACCGTGTGTTTGGTTGACAAGCGCTCAGCGATCGGGAGCTCTCTTTCATGAACGCCGTCAGCGTATCCCAGGGAGAGCCGGGAGAG
>CAZEOY010000069.1:8933-10206 GCA_964513835.1 uncultured Syntrophobacteraceae bacterium | reverse complement strand
TCCTATGCATTCCTGAAGATCGGCCGCATCCTGGAGGAGGACCTGGACTTGGTGGCCGCCGACCTGATTCTTTTGACTCGAGAGGACTTCAGGAGGATCTTCCTCACTCCCGAGGGGCAGGCCACAGACCTGGTTCTCAAGGTGAGGAACTCCAAGGAATTGCCGACCATCGCCAAGAAGATCGTGACCCAGCTGCCCGACACTCGGCCCATCCTGCGGGAGGAGATTTTGAGGACTTACGATGCCGTGTTCGAATGGCGGGGGGGGCTGACCATCCTTGTGCTTTCGGGGGCCTTCCTGGCTTTCATCATACTGGCCTGGGACAAGGCGACGGGTCTCAGTGCGGAAGAGAAGCGCGAAATCGGTGTCCTGAAAGGCCTGGGCTGGGAGACCTCGGACATTCTGCAAATGAAGTTCTGGGAGGGGGTGGCGGTTTCGCTCACCGCGTTCCTGGCCGGACTGCTGCTGGCATACGTTCATGTCTTCTTCACTCCCGCTGTCCTGTTCGAGCCGGCTCTCAAGGGCTGGTCCGTTCTCTATCCCAAGTTCCAGCTTACGCCTCAGCTCAGTGCCTACCACATCTCGACGCTGTTCTTCCTGACGGTGGTTCCTTACACGGTGGCGACGATTATTCCGTCGTGGCGTGCAGCGACCGTGGATCCCGACATCGTCATGAGGGCCTGATCGCGGATGGAGAATATCTGGCGAAAAAGGTGCATGTCGTTGCGCTCAATATTATTTTGTGAACATGAGAGGATGGTGTGGGAGTGACAGGGGATGAACTGATTCAAGTCCGGGATGTTCGCAAAGTGTTCAATATGGGCAAGCCCAATGAGTTTGTTGCCATCCATGGTGTCAGTCTGACCATTGATGCCCACAGGGCCACAGTGTTCAAAGGTCCGAGCGGTTCCGGGAAGACGACCCTTCTCAGCCTGCTGGGGTGCATGGCCCGGCCGACATCCGGGAGGATCTCGCTGATGGACCGGGAGATCACGAGTCTCCCTGAGCGTTTCTTGACGGAGATTCGCCGGAGGAGCTTCGGTTTCATTTTCCAGCAGTTCAACCTGATCAAGGGAATCACGGCCTTGGAGAATGTCATGGTGCCGGCATATCCGACGGGAGAAAAGTATTCGTCCTTGAAGAAGCGGGCTTCGGAACTGCTGGACCTGTTTGACGTCGGTCGCAAGGCCGCCGCCAAAGTCGAGTGGCTTTCGGGAGGCGAGGCTCAACGGGTAGCCATTGCGAGGGCTTTGGTCAACGATCCCATGGTGAT
>CAZEOY010000069.1:0-8923 GCA_964513835.1 uncultured Syntrophobacteraceae bacterium | reverse complement strand
CATCGCCGATGAGCCCACGGCTCACCTGGACAGCCGTCTGTCTCAGGAGTTCATGGAGATCATGAGAACGTTGAAGGCAAAGGGCAAGACGTTGATCATGGCCAGCCATGATCCCATCGTTCATGAATCCGCCGTGGTGGATCGCGTGGTGGAAATGCGTGACGGGAAGCTGGTCGCAGGGGATTAGAGCTGTGTTCTTTCATCCCGCTATATTGGCTCTCCTCATTGGCTCCGTTTTGACGAGCCTCATGATGGTGTATTCCTGCTCCATCGGGGGACATATCCTCAGACGCTGGGACATCCGGAGCGGCAGCGAGCTCCAGTTGGTTCTGGAGCGGCGCACCTACCTCATCTCGACGGTCATGACCTACGCCCTCGGCTTTCAGCTTCTGTCGCTGTTTCTTTTCATTTACACAGTGGATCATCTGGCGGTTCTGTTCGTGGGGGCCATGTGTGCAGCGGGCTCTCTCAATGCCAATGGCTGGGGGTATCCGACCCTCGTCCTCAAGATCGTCAACTTCATTCTGGCCGGACTTTGGCTCATTGTGAACTTCACGGACAACCGCGGTTATGACTACCCCCTCATCAGGTTCAAATACGTCCTGCTGCTCTTGATCGCACCCTTGATTGTGATCGAGATGCTCATTCAGTTTGCCTATTTCATGGGTCTGGAGCCGAACATCATCACATCCTGCTGCGGAACCCTGTTCACCTCGGATGCCGACGGAGTGACCTCGGGGATCATGGCGCTGCCGCACGTTCCCGTGGAGCTGGCGTTCTACCTGAGCCTTTCGCTCACTCTGGGTTTGGGGATTCGATTCTACCAAACCGGCAAGGGGCTTTTGCCCTTCGCCCTCATGAACGGGGCGACCCTCGTTTCGAGCATCCTGGCGCTCATGTCGTTCATTTCCCTTTATATCTATGAGCTCCCCACCCACCACTGTCCGTTCTGCATTCTTCACGGCGAGTACAGTTACATCGGATACCCGCTTTACATCGCCATTCTGGGGGGCGCCGTATTCGGGTTCGGCATGGCTGCAATCGCTCCTTTCCGCAGGAAACGCAGCCTTTCGGGTGTGGTACCGCAGATTCAGAAGGCGCTGACGCTCATGGCCCTGGGATTCCATGGCGCCAACCTGTTGATGGTGCTTTTGGGAGTGAGCTTCTCCAACCTGATGCTGCATACCGTCTGATCCAGGGCAGGAACGGCCCGGGGGGTGAGCTTCGGAAGATTTGCCGCCGTTGCCCTGCAGACAATAAAGACGTGTTGAACCTTGAACTTCACTCACGTCATCCCTAAGATCACCATGAATTCCCCGGGACCGGGACCCTTGGGCGCAGCTCTTCAGCCGATGGCTGGGTCCCAGGCTCCGGCTCGGGAGCCAGCTGAGGGGGGGCAGGCATTTGCGCCCGGCTGTACGAGTCAGGATTTCTTACCTTTTCCAATATTTTCCCGGAAAGAAGAACCGTGAGAAAAATGGTCTCCTCAGTGAGTCTGCGATCGATCCTTTTCTTGCTCGTGATGCTCGCCGTCCTCCCTTTGTGGGGGTTGGCGCTTTACACGAGCTTCGAGCAGCGGGAGCAGGGAATTCAGGAACTGGAAGAGGACATTCGGCGGTGGACGCAGTTCCAGGCTGTGAGCCAGCAGATCTACCTGGGCAGTGTGAGGCAGCTGCTGTTGACTCTGGCTCATGTGCCGGAAGTTACAGGAAATGATGCCGGGGAGTGCAGTCAATTTCTCGAAGAGCTCATAGGTGATTTCAACGAGTACTGGATACTGGCCGCAGCGGACATGAAAGGCGCGGTGTACTGCAGCTCGGTACCTTTGATCAAACCCTTGAGTTACGAGAATGATTCGTGGTTTCAGCAGACCGTTCAGACCATGGACTTCAGTGTCAGCGGACTCGCGGAGGATCCCTTCAGCGAAGAGCCGACAGTCTATCTCGGGTATCCCATCGTAGATGCCCAGGGTAATGCAGCGGGGGTTTTGTTCGCGGGTTTGGAACTGACCCGGCTGGAGCTTTGGGGATCCGACGAAAGTCTGCCCGATGGGAGCATCATCGCTCTTTTTGACCGTCTGGGGACTGTGGTGGCTCACTATCCCGATCCGGAAAAGTGGGTGGGCAAGACCCTCCAAAGCACTGCCTTGGTGGTGAGCGTCATGGCTTTGGGTGAGGGGCTGGTTCGGGATTTCACCTTCGATGGGATGGAGCGCATCTTCGGTTTTCAGAGGCTGAGGTATCCAGTGGATACTGACCTCTTTCTGGTTGTGGGCATGCCGACGGATCTTGCGTCTGCCAGGGCCGAACGCATACTCAGAAGGAATCTGGCGGGGTTCTTCCTGGTGGCGATCATGGCGCTCCTGGCGGCATGGTTTGCTGGCAATCGGCTCATTCTGCGTCGGATGCAGCTGCTGCTCGGCTCTCTTCAGAAGCTGGAAAAAGGGGACTTGAAGACCCGCAGCGGGTTCCATCGAGGAAGGGATGAATTCAGTCGCCTGGCAAGCGGTATCGACTCCATGGCGGCATCCCTGGAGGAGCAGTCCTTTCGGCTCCATCAGGCGGAAGAACGCTACCGGATGCTGGTGGAGCAGATACCTGCGGTAACCTACGTCGTTTCCGTGGAGGCCGATCGGCCGTACCTCTACATCAGTCCACAGATCAAGACATTGCTGGGCTTCTCTTCTGAGGAATGGAGGGCGGATCCAATGCTCTGGGAAGCTCAGATTCACCCGGATGACAAGGAGCGGGTCCTGGCTGAGACGCTGCGGGGACTCGAGGATCACTCCAAGATTCGGTTTAACATCGAGTACCGTATGATCGCCAGGGACGGCCGCGTGGTGTGGGTTTTTGACCAGACGGTTCCCGAATACGATGCCACGGGGCGGTTGCGGAACCTGCGGGGGCTGGTGCTGGATGTGACCGAACGGCACACGTACGAAGAAACGCTTCTGACTTACCAGGAGCAGCTCCGATTCCTCGCGACACAGCTGAGCGTGGTCGAAGATCAAGAGCGGCAACGTATCGCGACGGAATTACACGATCACGTGGCCCAGAAGCTGGCCATCGCCAAGATCAAGATGGAGGGGCTCAAGATCTCTCCCCCCTGTCCCGAAGCTTCCGAATCCATCGCGCAGGTCTACGAGCTCATATCCCAGTCGGTGCAGGACACGCGTTCGCTGATGAATAAGATCAGCTCGCCCATCCTTCGAGAGCTGGGTCTCGAGGCCGCCCTGGAATGGCTTACGGAGGAATTTGAGAGAATGCATGGTCTGAAATGCACCTGTGAGGGCGACGAGGAGCTCAAGCCGTTGGAGCGCGATGTCAGTTCATTGCTTTTCCAGGCGGCCAATGAGCTGCTTGTGAACGTGGTGAAGCACGCCGGCGTGGAAGAATGTGCAATCCGTGTTCAAAAGGAAGGGGACTGGATCCGGGTCACCGTGGAAGACTATGGCGCGGGGTTCAGCCCTTCCGACATCGGTCCGCGCAAAAGTATGACGGGGGGATTCGGTCTCTTCAGCATCAAGGAGCGCATGAACGGAATCGGGGGGCGCCTGGAGATCGAATCGAAGCCGGGGGAGGGGTCCCGGATTTCCCTGGTGGCTCCCCTCAAACACCGCCATTCAGCCTGAAGATTCTTGGTCGACCCGCGCATGGCGGTGGGCCGGACCCTTGCGGGATGGATTATTTCGATTATGATGACAATCACGCCCAAGAGCTCGAAGGAAAGGGAAAGGTAGTGTACGGGGCGCGCAGTCAACTTCCTCAATGCAGCGATCAACCAGTCGTCAATGGAGCTTTCCACAGATAGCGAAGGAGGGAGACGCATGAAGTTGACCATTCTCCTGGCTGATGATCACAAGATTGTGCGGGACGGGCTCAGAGCTTTGCTTGAAAAGGAGACCGACATGGAAGTCATTGCCGGGGCGGAGGACGGGGCTTCTGCCGTGAAGCTGGCCGGAGAGCTCAAGCCCTCGGTCGTGGTGATGGACATTGGCATGCCGGATATGAATGGAATCGAGGCCACCAGGCAGATCATTGCCAGCCACCCTGATGTCAGGGTCATTGCGCTGTCCATGCACTCGGACAAAAGGTTCGTAGGCGGGATGCTCAAAGCGGGGGCTTCGGGCTACCTGCTCAAGGACTGCGCTTTCGGCGAACTGGCCAATGCCATCCGAGCCGTAATGGGCGGCCAGACGTATCTCAGTCCCCAGATCGCCCAGGTGGTGGTGGAGGGCTATGTGCGACAGGTCGGACCGAGCGGCCCTGCCAGCGCGGAGGTTCTGACCGGGAGGGAACGGGAGGTGCTCCAGCTGCTCGCTGAAGGCAAGTCCACCAAGGATATCGCTGCCCTGCTCGGTCTCAGCTCCAGAACCGTGGAGACTCACCGGCAGCAAATCATGAACAAATTGAACATCCATAAGGCGGCAGAACTGGTCAAATACGCGATTCGTGAAGGAATCATTTCTCTCGACGATCACTGAGGCGCTGCGGGAGATACGGGGAGATCTTTAATCATCACTCCAGATTCACTCCGATTTCACAAAATCGATATCCGGGTGCCCAACAGCAGACGCGAAGCTCCAAAGGGGAGTCACCGCGTTCCACAGACAGAAGCTCAACGGGGATGCTGAGGCGGGTGGTGGAAGTCTCCAGGCGTTTCAGCATCTGTTGACCAAGCCAAATGGTCAGTACGCAGCCGGCAGGACAAGTTGATAGCAGGATTTCGAGAGAATCCGACTCAATCCCGGCTTCCACGGTAAGCATCCTCGGGCGCTCCGTCCAAATCTCCAACGTCGGGTCGCCGATCACGTGGTAGATTTCAAAATGATCCCTTATGTACATGACTCCATTGCTGCTGGCGTCGAGTGGCAGGTATGATTTGGCATAGTTGAGGATGTCTCCGAGGCGGCGGATGGGGACTGCTGCTCCTTGATTCCCCTGGTAGTTCGGCAGCACGCTTGGGAAAGTGGCGTCGAAGAGCCCTTTGAGCAGGAGATTGTTGAGAAGATAGTTGGATTCCCTTGTGGAGGCTATGATGGACACGGCTCCCCCAGCCATCTTCAGACTGTTTTGTGCAAAGCATTCCAGGGGGTGGTCGAAGCACCCGGTATCGCATTCTATGCTGTAGAAGACGGAGGGGACATCGCCGGCCGCCTGGTTCAAGTGCGACTTTTCGAAGGGTGGGCTGCTCCATCCCTTCCAGCTCCCGTGTCCCCTGTGGCAGATGATCAGGTGACCTTTGCTCGTGGCGGCTATAAGGGCCTGTGTCGCAGCAACCTTGCTGTCGCGGTGAAGAATGCTGAACATCTCCTGTCTCACTTCGGATGGTACCGGGGTGGAATCCCGGTAGTATAATTGAGGAGCCATGTTGTTGGTGACATATACCCTGTTCCCTACATAACCAAGCAGTTCAAGGCTTTTGCGAATGGATTCCACTGTTTCAATGCATCCCCTGTCTTCATGTCTATCCTGAACTGGAGCATCTTCAAAATGAGCTGCAAACAGGATTCTATTATAATAATCAGGATTATTGGGTGGGTTCTTTTCATAATCAATGACTTTATCAACTATGTGCATGGCATCTACAGGATTTGATACAGGAATTCTTCCTATTGCCAACCATGGGAAGATGTATTCATTAGTAAATATATTTTCAGGATCTCTTTCTGTGGAATAGTAATAATCAGTGATATTATTATCATATCGTTCGTCTTCGATTGCTTCTGATGGAATGCTGCAGGTATCTCCAAACAGGAGAACATAGTGAAGTCGTGACGAGGCGGGTTCCTTCAGGGAGCGGATATGGGATTTCAATGCGTCTACCGTGTCGCCGGCCACGTTCCGTGACTCTGTTCGGGTCATGAGTCCGCGTGAGCTCTTCCAGAGAGCAAGCTTCTCCGCAGCATCCTTCAAGGGATCCGAGTGGATGATCAGGAATTCGGTATCCGGGGCATCAGCGAAATCACGGGAAGCAGGAAGGTCGAGAGTCGCTTCCGGACTGACAGGGGCATTGAAAAACAGCCTGCTGCGTACCTGCCTTGCTCCGAATGTGGTTGCGGCATCAACCCGAGGCATCGCTTGACGCGGTTTCAGCTCAATGGAAACCTGGATGCTTCCAAACCCCACGAGTTGTCGTTCGGCAGGAATGTACTGAAAAGGTGTGACGTGAACGAGAAGGGAAGGGGCGCCACCGATGTGGCAGGGGCCTCTGACCTGGACGAGGTTCTGCGGGTACGACGCGCTGCTGAAGTAAAGATATTCATCAAACTCAAAGACGTGGTTTCCATCCCGACCATTTGAAACCTCTTGGGCGGCTGCCGTACGAACCTCGTAATCGCAGTGGGGGGGAATCCGCAGGTAGCGGCCCAGGGTCGGCAGTTGTGGTCTGCCGCTTTCGCATAGAGAACCGGTCAGTGGTATGATAATTTGTTCGAATGGCATCCATTCCCCCGCCACCTCCCGATGGTGATCGACGAGAAGGCAACCGGGGAAGAAGCAATCCAGCATTATTTTCTCTCCGGAATCCTCCACCACAACCCTGGGTTCCCCCAATGAGTCGGAGCCAAGCGGGATGAATCTTTTCATTAGCTCACTCCTTGAACCGAAAACGATCGATTCGGTTGATCCATTTCCAGTCGGGGGGGAGGCGTTAATGCTGTTGACTTAGCGCCAAATCGTCATTCCCGCGAAAGCGGGAATCCGGATTCCATGTGGATTTCTGGCCCCCCGCTTTCGCGGGGGTGACGCTACGTCAACAGCATTGGGGGGACGTCGCCTCAGGCTTTTCCCCCTGCGTTGATTCATGCTCCCTCAGAATCATTCAGGGGCAGTACCATTGCCCATTGATGAGTTTGCACCCCTTGGGGTCGCTGCCTTCGTCGTCTGGAGGTCTCAGCAAGACTCGATACCCGACAAACGAGTTGTTGTCAGTGTAGTCCTGAGAACCTTCGGACCTGCCAATCAATACCTTGTGCTCATCCACGGGTTCGACCAAAAGGTATCCTCCCTCATTGACGCGGAGCCTGACTTCGTATCCTGCCGTTCCCTTCTCCTTGCCAGCAATCATGGGATGTCTCCTTCCTGTTCAGGTTGGCCTTCTGTTTGCCCTTCAAGACCGGGTGGTTGATGCATGGTGAGGAGGACTCCTCCCCTGCGCCTTTCCATGAACAAAGCATGGCGGGTTCAAAACGAAAGCATCCACCTCAGGACGATGAAACGCCTGGGTGAGACCTCCGGGTTAGCGGGGTCCGTGTCCTGGAAATCGAAGCTTTGATCGAAGAGGTTCTTGGCCGAGACTTCAATCAACCCCCATCTCTGGGGCAGGCGGTAACCGATGGAGGCGTCGACCACAAAGAAATGGCTGTTTCCCGGTATGGCAGGATCCGAGGGGTTCAGGCGGAACTCGCCGTCCTGGGTCAGCCATGCAGGTCTGAGACGGGCGAGGAGACCGCAAGGATGAAAGAAGCCTATGCCGAGTCCCAGTCGGTGTGTTTCGAGGCGCGATATACCGAATGCAGGCAGCGCCGGGCCAAACTTGGTCAGTTCAAAGCGGTATTCGGGACCCACGGCAAACCAGCGATGGGGTGTCCAATACAGATAGGCTCTCCCAAGTGTTTCCTCCTCGTCCTCTTCGACGACTTGACCAGTGGAGATCGACTGAGCCGGTGTGCTCAGCTCCCGCCTGGAGAGCTCGACTCCGGCATAGAGGTTGTCCGTGATTTTCTGGTCGAGCCCGAGCCCGTAACGCCAGGCGTCAGTCCCCTCACCATCATCGAAGAACTGGTTGAAACCGGCAACCTGGGTGGGCTCGACGGTTTGCTCCGTCAGCAGAGTCCGTTTGAAAGTCCTGAAAATAGCGCCCCGCAGGGTAGTGCCCGGGAACGGAGTCCATGCAAGTCCGAACTTGGGATTGACTTGACGGACATCAATCTGTCTGAAGCCGCCTTTGAAAAAGTCGGCGCTCAGGCCCAGGCTCCAGACAAACTGATCGGGATAGTTGAGATGGGAATAGAGGTACAGGTCCGTGTGCTTCGTGTCGAATTCGCTGAAAATGGAGAGACCGAAAACCGATATGTTGTCTTCCTGTTTCCTGTTGAAATGACCTGCTCCCACCACCAGGTTGTATTTGTCGGACCGAAAGAGATGCTGAAGCTCGACCCCGAACCCGCTCTGGTCGCTTTTCAAAGCGTCAACGGATGACTGAAAGTCGCCCCGGAGGGTCTGGTACATGAACGAACCGATGAGATCGGAGCCGGGGGCAAAGGAATGTCGAAATCCGAAACGGAAGGTTTCCCGCTCCACTTCCTGCCTTTCATCGAGATCTGAAAATTCAGGAATGAAGAGCAGCGAGAGATCCCCAAAATGCCGGTCACTGTAGCGATACTCCCCCTGGAGGCTTGTCCTCGGTGCGAGGCTCGCCTGTATGAAGGCGTTGTAGATGTTTTGCTCCTGGTCGTTGTTTCTTCTGGCCCCGTTGGTTTGAAAGTGAAACTGACCCAGGCTGTAAGAGACTCGGTCCAGGATCCCGGAGAGGACCACATCGTCCGCAAAGGCGCCCCTCTCCCCGCCGAGCCCCCCCAGGAGCAGCCCCAGTTGATTTCGAGTGAAAAGCGGAGTGTACTCGTTGAACGAAGGATCTCGAGGGCCCGGGCCGCTGAGGGGGAATATCCTGCTTTCGGCGAGCTGGGGCTGAATGGGCAGGATGTTGATGGGCTGAAGGAGCTGGGACTGGAGCAGTTCGCTCACCCTGGCGATTTCGTGACGCGGGAGTGAAAAGTAGGAGTCGGCCAGGAAGCGGTGGGCGGAGAAATTGGCGGGATCCCGTTCCAGAGACCTCGCCCCCTCGGTCAGGGCCAGCCACTGAAACCCCAGATCGTCGTAAATGCGTGCGAGGCTGACGCTGCGCGCCGCAAGATCCTCAT
>CAZEOY010000068.1:0-10223 GCA_964513835.1 uncultured Syntrophobacteraceae bacterium | reverse complement strand
TTCAGACCTGCTGGAGACCCGGGGTTGTCGTGCGAGAGGATGGTTGACTTGAGGGTTTCGAGCAGGTTTAATCGAGCCCATCTCCTTCCCCCCTTTTGCTGTGCTGGGAAGGTGTGCCGTTAATGATGTTGAATTATGCTCATCTGCCCGGTCGGTGTCGGGTGCCGTGGGCTAAGCGGAGCTTGGCCCGTGCGAGCTCATCGATCACGGGCAAGCTTTGTTTGGCCCGTGCCACCCATTAATTCAACAGTATTGGGGTGCGCCGTTGAAGGTCGCCCGCGAATGTCGACAGTGAAGGGATCAACGGGGGATTTTACAGGTACGGGGGTGAACACCGGATAATGCGAGAATGGATTGGTACGGTGATGGTCTTGGATAGGGGATCGGGTAAGTGGTGGCGGGGATTAGGTGTTGCGTGCGTGATCGCTGCAGTGGTGGCGGCAGCTTGGTCTCGATGGGTCGCGCTGACGCTCGCGGGATTCGGGTTGGGAATCTTGGCTGCGCTGTGGTTGGGTCGGTCGTGGTGGAGTCGGCTGAAATCAATGAGCGATCGGTTGCGGTCCGCGGGCCTTCCCTTGCCGGTTGCGGCGCGTACCGGGAGTCCTTCTGCCGCGTTGGAGGAGGGTGAAAGGCTGTTTTCGCGCCCAAGAGGCGGAAGGATTGATCTGACGGAGAAGGCCTTGGAACGTCCGCACGAGAGGCTGGCGAAGCCTGCAGGGCCTTCGGTCGGTGCTTTTCAGGCATGGCCGCTCAAGTCTCCTGCTCCGGATGCTTCGGCCCAGGCCACGGTGCGTCCTCAGAACTGCATCCGCATCGCTGCCGACAGTATGCGGGCGGCCCCGGCGCCTGAAAAGCCGCTCTCCCCACCTGAGCCGCGGGAAATGCTCGACCTCCCGTCGATTCTGGCGAACTTCAAGAAAACGTATCGAGGCAGCCGGGCCGCCGACCGGGCGCCGCAGCCCGAACCGCATGCCTCCAAGGCGCCGCCGGATACGCAGGAGGATATCGAGGAGATCCGTCGTCGGCTCATGGCGATCTACGGTGTGCGCCTGTCCGGAAAAATCCGCAAGCCATCCTCTGATCCGTCCGGCAAGAGTCTCTCGGGTGCGCTCGCCCGCCGCCGCGACGCTTCTGTGGAGGCTTCGGCTCCAAGGCCGACCAGGCCCGCCGAACCGTCGAGCGCTGCGCGAGCGGCCGTCGGGGAGGCCGCTCGGGGTTATCGGCCGGCCCATGATCCGCGCAGCGGCCCGGAAGGGACCGTCGGTTCGGCCGCTTACCCTCCGCAGGATGGGTTTTCGGGGCAAAACGGCGCCGGCAAGCCGCTGCCCGTGAAGTCCCGATCGGCGTCTCCCCCCATGGCCATGCCCGGTCGAGGGCTCTCCACAGGCGATTGGAAGGCGACGTCGGCAGGCGCAACCGTCGAAACGCCGGTCGGCAGAGCTTTGGGACATGAGCCGGGCACCGATGGGGCGGAAGAGGCCTTTTCCCCGACGCAGAAGGGCTTGCCGGCCGTGAATCCGAGCGGGTCGCCGTATGCCCCGCCTTCGCCCGATGCCACCGGGCAGGAGCTGCCGTCTGAATCCTTTGCCTTTTACGGGCTGTCCGCACTCGATCTGGAAGAGGATGTGGCCTGCGTCTCCTTGCCGCCGGCACAATGCACGCCTCCCGGGCAGAATGTTTCGACCGTCCCATTCCGGCGGGAGCCCTGTGACGGCTTTTGGGTGCCGCCTTTCTCCCTGCTGCATCCCGCCGAGTCAGCCGTTGCGCCCATGAGTCAGGACGACTTGATCGAGGGCGGTATCCTGATCGAGGAGAAGCTCGCCGAGTTCCGGGTCAAGGTGAACGTACAGGATGCCTACGCCGGTCCTGTCATCACGCGCTACGAAGTGCAGCCGGATGTCGGGGTTCGCGGTGGGCAGGTGGTGAGTCTGGTGAAGGACCTGGCCCGAGCCCTCGGCGTGGCATCCATCCGTGTGGTCGAGACCATTCCGGGCAAGACCTGCATGGGGCTGGAGCTCCCCAATCCGCGCCGACAGATGATCCGTCTGGCGGAGGTGCTGTCGTCCGAGGTTTTCCGATCACATGATTCCAGGCTGGCCATGGCGCTCGGCAAGGACATCATCGGCGAGCCGGTGGTGGCGGATTTGGCCAAAGCGCCGCACCTGCTGGTGGCGGGAACGACCGGCTCGGGCAAATCGGTCGGGGTGAACGCCATGATCCTTTCGCTGCTCTACCGGGCGACGCCCGAAGAAGTGCGATTTGTGATGATCGACCCGAAGATGCTGGAACTGTCGATCTACGACGGCATCCCGCACCTGCTGGCTCCCGTGGTGACGGACATGAAGCTTGCCGCCAACGCTCTGAACTGGTGCGTTGCGGAGATGGAGCGGCGCTATCGGCTGATGAGCGGGCTCCGCGTGCGCAACCTGGCGGGCTACAATCAAAAAGTGCGCGAGGCCATTGAAGCTGGGGAGCCGCTGGTCGATGGCGCGTCTTCTGACCCGGAGGAGCCGGCGCCGCTTGTGCCTCTCCCCTACGTGGTCGTGGTCGTGGACGAGCTGGCGGACCTGATGCTGGTGGCGGGCAAAAAGATCGAAGAGCTCATCGCCCGCCTGGCGCAGAAGGCCCGGGCCGCCGGCATCCACCTGATCCTTGCCACCCAGCGTCCTTCAGTGGACGTCATCACGGGATTGATCAAGGCCAATATTCCCACGCGGATCGCCTTTCAGGTGTCGTCCAAGGTCGACAGCCGCACCATTCTCGACCAGATGGGCGCCGAATGCCTTCTCGGGCAGGGAGATATGCTCTACCTGCCGCCCGGGACGGGCTATCCCCAGCGGGTCCATGGAGCCTTTGTCGCTGACGAGGAGGTTTACGCCGTGGCCGAGTATCTGAAGCAGCTCGGCGAGCCCGACTACGTAGAAGGCGTGCTCGGGGGAGCGGCCGACGCCGAGGATGGGGGGGCGGAGGTGGACCGGTTCGGAGAGGAGACCGACCCGCTCTACGACGATGCCGTCGCCTTCGTCATCAACTCCCGCCGCGCCTCGATCTCCGCCGTTCAGCGCCAGCTGCGGATCGGCTACAATCGCGCCGCTCGACTCGTGGAGCAGATGGAGGCGTGCGGCGTGGTCAGTGCCATGGAGAGCAACGGCAATCGGACGGTCCTGGTGCCGTCGCCTGAAGAGTGATCCGGTATGCCGCAACGCCCTCGTGCACCGCTCAATCCGGCTTACGTGTGCGATGGTGAGGGGGGCGAGTGCACTGGGCATTGTCAACAAGCAAGGACATCGGCTGTGCGGTTTCCCGCCCATCGTGCCCGTTACAGCAGTGAACCCAGGGGAGGCGCAAGCGCATCAGGAGGCGAACTCATGAGACGTGTGTTTCTGTTAATGGTCCTGTCATGTGCTCATTGTGTGCTGGTTGCCGGGATCAATCCGGCTTGTGCAGATGACATCGGGTGCCTGGATACGACGTTCAAGCTTCTGAGCCCCAACGATTCAGTCTGTGTTTCCGCGTTCGAGGACCCCCGAGTGCCTGGCGTGACCTGCCACATCAGCCAGGCCCGAAAAGGCGGTTGGGGGAGCGTGGTCGGTCTGACCGAGGATCCGTCACGTTTTTCCATCGCCTGCCGGCAGACGGGCCCCATTTCCCTGCCGGAAAAACTGCCCGATCAGGAGAATGTCTTCAGTGAGAAGACCAGCGTGTTTTTCAAGAACACCAAAGTTGTGCGCATGTTTGACAAGAAGCACAACACCCTCGTCTACCTGGCCATCAGCAGAAAGCTTGTGGAAGGCAGTCCTCAGAATTCCATCTCCACAGTGCCCATCATGCCCTGGGCTGCAAGGTAGCCGTCCCTCGCGGCCCTTCGGGCCACCCTAAACGATGATGAGGTGCACAGCCTGGCTGGTTTTCAACCTGGAAATCGAAATCTGAAACTCGAAGCTTTTCGTAGCAGACAGTCACCGATTCCCTCTCCAATGAAACCGCTCAGTATTTCGAGGGTGAGAAAGCTCCCGATGTGCAGTGAACGACGAACCTCCAGGAGGTGTCCGAGAACTGTCATTTCGAGCGGCAGCGAGAAATCTCGTTCATTGTAACACCACGAGTTTACGAGATTTCTCTCTTCGCTATGCTCCGTTCGAAATGACAAAAAGGTGTTCTCGGACAGCCTCCTGGGCATTTTCTCTATTGAATTGAGGGAAATTCCCATCAAAGCGAGGAGAAAGGGGCGGCACGGGCCAAGCGGAGCTTGCCCGTGAGCCATGGCACCCGACGACGGGTCAGAGAGCAGAACGAGCAATCCCTGGGGCAGGGTTCCACGTTTGAGGGCGATGTGGAAATGGACTTACCCCTGTCTCCGAAACGGCTCCGGGAAAACGGTTGACTGTTTCCATCGGTGCATAGGCCTCTCTGCTGTGGAGTTCGATCCGAGGCAGTTTGAGCGCTTCCTCCTCCTGGATGCCTCCACCACCCGAACCCCTGGAAAGTATTTCTGAAATGCCGGCTTCAAACCCCCAGCTCACGGTTCCGTTTCTCCCTCATCTACCATATTGCATCCCTATGGATTCAAGCGGTGCTCCCTGCGATCCTGAAGGTTCATGGAAACAGCCGCAGATCGTCAGAGACCCAGTCTGCTTTCAGGCTCCAGGACAAGGGATTTCTTGGTGACAAAGATACCGTTGGCATTCTGAGAATGCCAACGGCACGCTTGTTGGCGGGGCGGTGCAGGGAATGCGGGGGCATGGGGGCAAGGCGTACGGAAAGGTCCTTCCACTCAGAAGATCTCAACCCATGATGCGGTGGGAGTCCGTTTCATCAAGGGTGGGAATACTCTCTCTCAACTGCCGGAGCACCAGCAAAGCTTCTCCTTCGTCAGCGACGGCTCCAAAGCGGCAAGTATTGGCCCCGTAATCGAAGGCGATCATTCCATAACCCTTGAGGGCGAAGCTGCCCGAAGAATTCACTGAATCACAATCGAGAGAAGCCAGGCGCAGATCCCTGATCTGTGCGATCTCGAAGCTCTTCCTGCGAACGAGAGGACCCATCTTCTGTATGATGGTCAATTTTGGCCCCAGGACTTCAATCACCTCCACGCCGAAGAGGAACCACAACAGGAGGAGCGCCCCGAAGATCCCCGCCAGTGTCCAGCCACCCAGCCAAACGAAAAGAAGCGCATCCGGCGTTCCGCCGGACCTGAAGATGTCGGCAAGCTTCCAGATCATGGCCCCTTCGCCGAAAATCCATCCACAAAGCCAAAAGGGAAGGACAATGAGCACAAACCAGTTACGCGGAGTAGGAATCTGGATCCGTACCCCCTCGGCCAGCGTTTCACATCGAAAACCGGATCTGGCAGAACGGCGGGGCATCGTCTCCACCTCTCTCATTGCCAGCCATGCAATCTGGGTCGAAGCCAAGGACTGGATAACACAGCCGATTCTCTCCCTTCGCATCGGAAGTGACTTACGGAAAAGCAAAAGGGGCCGCCATCACGGCAGCCCCTTGATTTTTCTGGAGGCGGCAACCAGACTCGAACTGGTGAATAACGGTTTTGCAGACCGCTCCCTTACCACTTGGGTATGCCGCCTCGTTGATTAAGTCATTCATTTCTAATTTAAAATCGGGGCCGGTGTCAAGGAGAAGTTCGGACGGTCTTGCCGCCTGGAGAGGGTAGCTGCATGCCTGCCCCGGCTTCAGGCTGCAGGGCAGGCATGAACAAAGCCACGCTCCATTAACCACGCTTGAAGGCCTTGAGCCCGGCGAAGCAGGCTGCACTGCCCAGCTCTTCTTCGATGCGCAAGAGCTGGTTGTACTTGGCCACCCGGTCGGTCCGTGAAAGGGAGCCGGTTTTGATCTGTCCGGCACCGGTAGCTACGGCCAGGTCGGCGATGGTCACGTCCTCTGTTTCACCGGATCTGTGCGAAATCACAGCGGTATAACCAGCCTTCACGGCCATCTGCACGGCCTCGATGGTCTCCGTCACGGTGCCGATCTGGTTCAGCTTGATGAGAATGGAATTGGCCACACCCTCGGCAATGCCTCTGGCCAGAATCTTTGTGTTGGTCACGAAGATGTCGTCCCCGACGATCTGCACACTTCCTCCAATCCGCTGGGTCAAGGCCTTCCAGCCCGGCCAGTCGCCTTCGGCCATGCCGTCCTCCAGGGAAATGAGAGGGTACCTCCCGGCCCAGCTCTCAAAGTATTCGACCAGTTCATCGGAGCTCTTGGTGGGCTTTGTCTCAGCCGCCAGTCTGTAGGCGCCGTTCTCGTAGAACTCGCTGGCGGCGGCATCCAGAGCGATATAGATGTCCTCACCGGGCTTGTAGCCCGCCGCCTCGATGGCCTGCATGAGGACTTCCATCGCCTCTTCATTGGAGCCCAAGTTCGGGGCGAAGCCGCCTTCGTCACCGACGGCCGTGTTGAGCCCCTTCGACTTCAGGACCTTCTTCAGGCTGTGAAAGGTTTCGGCTCCCATGCGCAGGGCTTCGCGGAAGGTGGGAGCCCCGGCCGGGACAATCATGAACTCCTGGATGTCCAGGTTGTTGTCGGCATGGGCGCCCCCGTTCAAAACGTTCATTTGAGGCACCGGCAGGAGGCACGTGGCCGCCCCTCCCAGATAGCGATAGAGCGGCAGTTCGCATTCTGCGGCTGAAGCTTTTGCCGCAGCCATGCTCACGGCCAGGATGGCGTTGGCGCCAAGCATGCCTTTGTTCTCCGTGCCGTCGAGCTCGATCATGAGCCGGTCCAGGGCCACCTGGTCACGCGATTCAAAGCCAAGGACTTTGGGTGCGATTTGCTCGTTGATGTTGTGGACGGCTTTCAGGACGCCCTTGCCGAGATAGCGCTTGGAGTCACCGTCGCGCAGTTCCAGAGCTTCACGAGAGCCCGTCGATGCGCCGGACGGCACGGCTGCCGTGCCGTTGTACCCCGAGGCCAGAAGAATTTCGCACTCCACCGTCGGGTTGCCGCGCGAGTCCAGAATCTCTCTTGCCTTTACGCCGACAATCTCACTCATGATCTCTTCCTCCTCACTTTGGGTTGAATACTCCGCCGGAACTGCCAGGAACAAAACCCCGGCAATTCCAGAGATGATCCGTGCAAGTCATGCGGGGAAACTGGTCTCAGGTTCAGCGCCCGAACTGGGTTGACCCCTAACCGCATTTGCTATTAAATTACGTGATTTGACTTGGCCATTCAACCTCAAGAAAGGACATGCATATGGGAGCGACACTCACGGCTGGCGAGCTACGCAAAGGCCTCAAGCTGGAAATCGACGGGGATCCCTATCTCATCGTCGATTTCGAATTCTCGAAACCCGGAAAGGGGCAGGCGCTCTACCGATGCCGCCTGAGAAACATGATCAACGGAACCCAGTTCGACCGCACCTACCGATCGGGTGACAAGTTCACCGCCGCCGACCTGGAGGAGCAGGAGATGCAATTCCTGTATCGGCAGGGGGACGATTTCCACTTCATGAATAACACGACTTACGAGCAGTATGAGCTCTCCCTGGAGCAGGTGGGCGACGCCGTCAATTTTCTCACGGAGAACCTCGCGGTGAGCTCGCTGCTTTACCAGGGCCGCCCCATCGGGATCACGCTCCCCAATTTCGTCGAACTCCGGGTAGTTCAGGCGGATCCGGGCATCAAGGGCGATACCGCTGCAGGGGCCACCAAACCGGTCACCATGGAGACCGGCTATATTGTCCAGGTTCCCCTGTTCATCGAAGAAGGTGAAATGCTCAAGCTCGACACCCGCACGGGAAACTACGTCGAACGTGTGAAATCCTGAAGCTCCCATGACCGAGCAGGACCTTCTGGCTGCCAAACGGCCCGTTCTCGAACTGCGGCGCCGGGTGATCGGCGCCCTCCGGCATTTTCTGGACCGCCAGGGCTTCCTCGAGGTTCAGACCCCCGTCCTGACCTCAGCCCCTGCGCCTGAACTGCATATCGACGCCGTTCCCGCAGGGGGAGGCGGCTTTCTGATCACGAGCCCCGAGCTATACATGAAGCGGTTGCTGGCCGCGGGCTACGAGCGCATCTACCAGTTCACGCCGGTCTTCCGGGCCGGTGAGCGCGGCAGGCGCCATCACCCCGAATTCACACTCCTCGAATGGTACCGGCTGGGCTCTGATTACAGGGCGCTCCAGGAGGATTGCCGCGGTTTGCTCCGGGCTGCATGTGAGGCGGCGGGGCGGCGGCAGGGATGGTCCTGCGGCGGCCGTTTTCTGAATGTCGGAGCCGACTGGCAACATCTCACGGTGCGGGAGGCGTTTTCAAGCTTTGCCGGCTGGGAGCCTCGCGATCCTCTGGATCAAAACCGGTTCGACCTCGACTTGGTCGAAAAGGTCGAGCCTCGACTCGGATTTCCTGCTCCCTGCATCCTCTCGGATTACCCCGCAAGCCAGGCGGCTCTGGCCCGCCTCTCTCCACGGGATCCAACAATTGCCGAAAGGTTCGAGCTCTATTGGGCCGGAGTGGAGCTGGCCAATGGATTCAGCGAATTGACGAATCTACGGGAGCAGAGGGAGCGGTTCGATGCCGTCTTACGGGACCGAAGTCAGCGAGGGCGGCCGGTCACCCCCCTCCCGTCGGAGTTCCTCCAAAGCCTTTCCCATCTGGCTCCATGCGCCGGCATTGCCCTGGGAGTGGATCGGCTTGTCATGCTGCTGGCCTCCGCCGATCACATCGACCAGGTGGTGGCATTCCCTCCCGATGTACTGGCGTAAGGCGTCATCTGCAGCGCCATTGGCCTCCGAAAGATGGGTGCCTGAGTACAGTCCCAGAAAACAAGGTGAGTGTATTCGCCTTTCGCCATCCCCGCATGCTTTTGGCAGGCATCCAACCATTTGAAAGCCTCTGGATTCCCGCCAGGGACATGCGGGAATGACCACTGAAACCTTGGTCATTCTATTGCGTTGAGGTGCAGTGAACTCATGGGGCATAGAAAGCCATGCTGGCAAAAGTCACAAAGGATCCAGCCCGGTCGACGGCGACCCGGGTATGGTGCAGGAGCTCACCCCGAGCCTTTCCTGACAGGACTCTCGCCAGCACGTAAAGCGGCCCCATGCCGCAGATGCGACGTCCGTTGTGCTCTCGAAGGAGGCATTTCATGAATCCGTCCGAGTCGCCCCGGGCCAGCAGGTCCAGCAGTCGGGCATCGGCTTCCATGTGCTCCTGAACGGTGATCCTCGTGGGATGAAAACGATCGCCGTACCTGGGTCCGATGTGGGCGAGATCCACACTGGCCAGGAATCCGACTGAGCGCTCCCCCCCCTCGGCGAGGTCACCCATAATCCGGGCAACCTCATCAATGTAGTC
Source organism: uncultured Syntrophobacteraceae bacterium (assembly GCA_964513835.1). Taxonomy (GTDB): domain Bacteria; phylum Desulfobacterota; class Syntrophobacteria; order Syntrophobacterales; family Syntrophobacteraceae; genus JALOOX01. Next base: position 906 of record CAZEOY010000068.1, on the reverse strand, counting down.
TCGATCGACTTCTGCATCCTCCAGCGAGAAAGAACACAGCAGGGGTATGATGCGGGCCGTCGGCTGCAGATGAGCCAGAAAAACAGCCTGGAACTCGACGGAATGCTCACGCACGTGGTTGTATTCACTGGCGCGTATCTCCCGGGGAGCCCGACGAGCCAGTTCCTCGGCCAGGTCGCGGTCACATCGAACCACTCCCAGTGGAGTTTCGAAATCCTTTACAGTCAGAGCGAAGTGGTTTTCCAAGGGTTCGTGCCCGGTTCCGAGAATCACCCACGTGTCGGGAGCAAAGGATTCTGAGAGGGTTTTGTAGGCATGAGCGAAACAGGGACCGCCTGCATTGATGTCGATGTGCGGAGCCACCAATCCCAGGAGGCGACGCTGCGGTGGAGCTTGAAAAGGAAGACCCGGACCGCCGGCCTCGGGGGAGAAGAATGAATCCAGTCTGGCTTTGAGGGCCGGCGCCTCGGCGGGATAGCCGGAGCCGGCAAACTTCATGCGGCGAATGGGGTCTTCATGAAACCCCGCCATCCGCCGCTCCAGGACATTCCTGAAATTCTCATTATCCAGAAAGAGACTCTCATCCAGCCTGCGCACCACCTCCTGCAGATCTTCGATGAAGACCATCTGGCCCGTGGCCCGCATGCAGTGGGCCTGGATATCCCGCAATGACTGTTTTCCGTCCATCATTCCCAGGAGGCTGGCCGCCAGGGGTGACATGATCAGTGGGACCTCGCTGAAGCCCAGCCGGTCACTGATCAGGATCATCTTCTGATTTTCGTGCTCGACCTGTGCAGCCTCCAGACCGCTACGCAGTTTGGGGTAATCATCCATGGTGTGATTGCTGCTCGTCTGATAGGGGCTTGCCGGTTTGTGTCGGTGTTGCGCTTTACAAAAAACCACTTA
>CAZEOY010000067.1:0-10353 GCA_964513835.1 uncultured Syntrophobacteraceae bacterium | reverse complement strand
AGGGAGTCACCGGTCAACATGCTGACCAACGACGCACTGGACCCGACGGGAAAGATACCCGAATTCAAGGTTTGCGGAGTGCGGGTGGAGAAGATCCCGGAAGGTTGAGTGTGACGGCCGCCGGTCTGTCAATAATCCTTCAGCAACTTGATGAGCTTTCCGGCATCGGCGGGAGGTGAGACCAGGCCGGAGAATATCGACTGGGCTGAAACCGGGCGATTGTAATAGACGCTGTTTTCGTCCGCGTTCACCGCAACCGCCACTCCCTGGGGAGAAGTCTGGATGGAGGGGTCCTCACTGCGGCTGTAGTAGTAGACTGCCGCCGGAGGTGTCGCTCCGACGATGATCCTTCTCGGGCCCGCGGCGATCGTCACATCGGTGCCCAAAGTAACGTTCAGCCCGGAGGAAAGCGCGCTGATGGCATCATCCGTATTGATGACAAAGATATACTCGGCCACCTGCTCCCCGATCTCCGGGCCGTATGCGGCGCTTCCCGAGGCCAGTGCGGACGGAGCGCTCCATCCCAGGGACGTTCTGGCCACTACGATCCCCTTGCTTCCCAGGCCCGTCAGGATGAAACCGGATCTGAGGTGTGGGCTGAGCTTGAAGACCGTGACGAACGCGAGTCCCCTGGCGCCTGCAAGCACTCGCCTCGGAATGATGGGTTCAGGGTCAGCCTGAAATTCCTCAAACATGATTGTAGCCCGGTCAATGTCGTCCTGCATGCCGTCGGCGTGGACGGCGGCTGGGCATAAGGTTGCCAGGACAGTCGAGATTGTGACCAGAAATGGAATCAGCTTCACCCCTGTCTCCTTTCCGACTTGTCACGTGAATATGCTGAACGTGCCAGCCCCTGGTCACCCCCGTAGTTCAGTGGCCTGGGGCTCCCGCATGACTTCCCGTTTTCTGTCCGGACAGCAATCTGAAAACATTGAAGTCTGACTTATTATTCCCTGAGATGTGCCTGGCGTGTCAATAATGAATCGACTGTCCCCCCGTTAAAGCCATGTCCTTCACGCAGCATCATGACTCTGCTCCGATCTTTCGTTGGAAAACACGCAAAAAGGGCGGTACCTGTGGAGCCGCCCTTACGGAAAAGACCTACCACCCGGAGCTGACCGGGAGGCTCACCTCGAAGCGGGCGGTTTGATCCGCCTTGTTCCAGACAATGGTTCCGTCGTGTGCCTCCAGAATCTTGCGTGTCATGAGCAGACCGAAACCGACTCCCAGGGTCTTGGAGGAAAAGTCGAGGTCGGAGAGAACCTTCCCGATGTCATCCGGAATCGTCCATCCCCTCCCTGATATGGAGATCAGAACCTTCCCCGAAGCAGTGCCCGCCGGCAGCTCCACCAGTATGAGGGCCCGGTCCTCCTCGACCAGTTGAATGACCGTCTTGAGGAGTTGCTGGATGGCCTTTCGGATGGCTTTGGCATCGATGACCAGGGGGAGCAGCTCTCGACCATACTTGCGGACTACATCGATCCTTTTCTCCTCGAGCAGGGCCGTGAGCTCCCCGATCGCTTCATCCAGGATCTGGACCAGGTCGCTTTCGCTCAGGGTCGGCTGATACGGCTGGCTCACCGCAACGACCCCCTTGAAGACCTGCTCGAGGCGTGACGATTCTTCAATGATGATGTTCGCGTACCGGAGCAGATCATTCTTCGCTTCGACGGTTTTGGCCAACCGTTGAGCGAACCCTCCAATGGCCATCAATGGATTTCTGATCTCGTGGGCCACAGCATCCAGCACGTTTTCCATGGTCTTCTTCTTTTCCACGTGAATATCTGACGGTTGTCGATCCCTGGGTTCGTCGTCCTCGGCCATCAGCCTCACGAACTTCTCAAGGTTCAACTGGAGGGAGTCATTGATCCGCGCCAGTGCGCGGTTCGCTTTTTCAAGAGCTTCCAGGATGTCCCGATCCGTACTGGATTGAAGGTGCAGCATCTCCGCAGCCTGCTCCACCTGGAAGAAGGCAAGGCAAAGGATCTCGCTCACCCGCTCTGCGGGCATGTTGAGGATGCCGGCTGCCCTCTGGATCAACTCGAAGTCCGTTCGTTTTCCAAAGAAAAGCTGCGATGCCGACCGGGCCAGTTCGATGATCTTCTGTAACGAGGAGCGTGCTTCCGTCAAGGATTCGTGTCCGTGAAACCGCTGGGTTTCCACGATGCTCTCCGGGAAGTGCCACCGTTTCAAAAGCAAGCGACCGACCGTTCGGTGATCCAGCCCCAGGTTGGCATTCTCCCACTCGATCGTCTCCCGGAGCGAGACGTTGCCTCCGGGAAAGGAATCCTTCAGCTCCTCCGGACAGATTTGAAAGAGCATGAGAATCCCGATTTCGAGGATCAGTCCGCCGACAAAGGCCTCCTCGTCATTCACCATCCTGTCCCTCTCCTGGCAGCGGGCAATGTTCTGGGCGATGATCCCCCGATAGAGTGACGTCTTCCAGAACCGCTCATAGTCCATGCCCCTGACTTTACCCAGCGGAAAGGCATCTCTCAGAGAGAAGGTGAGTGCCATCACACGGAGGCGGTTGAAGCCCATGAGCATGATGGCATCGGAGATGGAGGAAATCTGGCGCCCGCGCGCGTAGAAAGCGGAGTTGGCCAGCTTGATCAGCCGGGTGGTGAGGCCGGGGTCCTGCTCGATGATGCGAGCCAGAGCCTTGGGGGATGCGTTTTCATCGGATGCAAGGTTCACGAGCTGCATGAGGAGCGGAGACGGAGAGGGGAAGGCGTCGCGCTCGACCAATTGGTGCAGCAATCCACTTCGATCCATTTTTTGCATCTTCCGACCTTTCCTTGCCGACCGAAATCCCCTCGAGTCCGTCGGCTCATCATGGTGTTCCAGCTCATCATCCGGTCAATGGGTACCGCGTTAAGCAAACACGGACAAGGGCGGCTTCCCGAAAGGCCCAACAGGAGGTCAAAAAAGCAACAGGCCAGGTTCGCCGCCATTCTCATGGCTCCTCTGCTCGCATATCCTGTGATTTGAGGGGAATGAAGAAGTACCCCCAAACACTCTGTCGATCCAGCGTATAGTATCGCTCGACCTCTCGAAGCAGTCGCGTCCTGAAATCCTTTGAATCGCCGGGAGAAATGGAGTCCAACTGGATCGCTCCGTAATGGTGGCTCCGAATCTTTGCGAAAACCGCCTCTTCGTCCAACCTTCCCGTTTGCACGGACTGCCAGGTATTGAAGGGATCGTATTCGAAGGGTTTTGCGGCCCAGTAGCCAAGCGCCGGCGTGCTGCACAGAACCGGTCCCGGAATGGCCCTGAGATATCCGGCATCTGCCAGGGTTTCGGACTCCAAGGCAGTCAACTGCCCAAGCATATCCTGCCACGGTTGCATCTTTCCGGGAAGGGGCGGGACGAGGTTGAGGATCAGAACCACGCAAGCCGCCCACGCGGCGGCAGGGTAGCGATTCGAATTGCGGGATGCCGATTCCAGCATGCGGGCCAGTGCCACGCCGACTCCCCAGGAGAGGGCGATGAAAAGATCGAAGAGAGCATTCACGTTGACCCCTTGCCCTCCAAAGAAGAGAAAGCCCACGAGGGTGGAGAAGAGAACATAGGAAAGGATGAGGAGATCGTGATGCGTTCGGGGGGTGCTGAAAACACCCAGCGTCCATACAGCCGCGAGAGGCAGAATCGAGGGAAGGTATTCAGTCATTTCATCGATGATTTTGGTCGTGCTGAAGTCTCGACCGGTGAGGATCGACGCAAAGAAAGCGGAGCCATAGAGGGTATGGCACAGGAGCCCGGATAGAGTGAGCAGAGCCAGGCAGAGCCCCAGCCATTTCACGAAGAGTTTCGGGACCTGAATGGCGATGAAGGTCGTGGCTGCCAGGGGAAAGGCTACCACGTTGTGCTTGATCATTCCGGCAAGAATCATGAACAGTGGGGCGCCCATCCATGTCAGTGGGCCATCGACTCCTCTGGCCAGGATCACGAGCGAGGTGGTCATGAGGGCGTGAGCCAGCATCTGGGGATCGTTCAGTCCGAAGTAGTCTTGGCAGTAGGCCGCTATGAAAGCTGCGAAATACACCGCGCCGAACAGGGACGCGCCTCTGGATCGAGTTGTCAGGCAGATTGCGAAGTAAAGATTGGCACTCGTCAAAAAGAGGGAAAGGAGGGCGACCCAGCGCCCCCCGATGAGTGCATCGCCCACCAGCGTGGCGACCGCCCCCGCCAGGTAGAAGGAGAGAGGAGGATAATTGTTCTGGATGAGGGTGTCCCCCGAATCGTAAATATTTTTCCACTCAAGGGCCTGCTGGGCGTAGTACGCATTCCAGCCTTCATTGTAGTTGATGACAATGTGATAAGGGAGTCGGGCCACAAGAGGAATCATGAGGATGCAGGCCGTAATGACGAGCAGGAGGACAGGGGCGGCCATCGGGTTTGGAACGAGAGGCAATGATTCGTTTCGGTTTCCCACCATCTGCCCGCCCTTTTCGGAAAGCCCCGGGTTGCGGTTCCCATCATCTTTTTGATTATGCTGCAAATAGAGCCAGGAACGCAACAAACATCAATCGGCTTGAGGGACCTCTCCTGGGATTTGAGATTGTTCTCGGGCAGGGTGCGCAACATCGACTTCTCAGAAGCACTGGCTTATGTGACAATGGAATCGATAGAGATACTGGTCTGAAACCGACCGGAGTACGGTCAAGTTTGAACGGCTCAGGAGCGTCGCCATGGAATTCGACTGCAGTTCTTTAGACAGACCCGAAGTGCTCAACTTCCTCTTCCATCCGAGGCGCGAGCCCGTCTTGGCCGGCAGTATGGCCAGCGCCTCGGTTCACGACGTTCTGATTCCCGTTGAGGAATCTGTGCAGCTGGGAGCTCGCTTTCATGTTCACAATCCCTCATTTGTGAACCTCCTTTTCTTTCATGGCAATGGTGAAATTGTCGCAGACTACGACGACATGGGCGCCGTTTATCAAAGGATCGGGGTCAATTTCTGTCCTGTGGATTATCGAGGATATGGACGCTCTTCCGGTGAGCCGTCGTGTTCGACATTGATTCGCGATGCGCATGCGGTCATGGACTTTCTGACGGGATGGCTGCGGGAGAAAGGATGCACGGGGCCGCTGGTCGTTATGGGACGCTCGCTGGGGAGCGCCCCTGCAATCGAACTGGCCGCTACCGAACGTCACCCCATCAGGGGGCTCATCATTGAAAGCGGTTTTGCCTACACCATCCCTCTGCTTCGATTGCTGGGACTGGACGTTGACAGACTTGGGTTGAGCGAGAAGGAGGCCGTCGGCAACCATCTGAAGATAGCTCGAATCCGGCAGCCGACGCTCATCATTCATGCGGAATTCGATCGCATCATCCCTTTCTCCGATGCCAGGACGCTCTACGAGTCTTCGGCGGCCAAGGAGAAATGGCTCGTGAAGATCCCGGATGCCGGCCATAACGACATCTTTTATCAGGGGCTCACCCAGTATATGGCTGCAGTCAAGAGCTTTACGGAGAGAATCAAGTCGAATCCTTAGGTGCTCCAGCCATGTCGGGACAGGCTTGAGAAGCCGGGGGAGAGCCGGACGGCTCCGATCGCCGAATGAGGGAATGAGGACGAAATGGATGAGCAGACTGACCGCATGCTGGACAAGGTTGTGGCTCTGCAGGTGTCCGAGGACACAACGAGCCAGGAAATGGCCCAGATGACCGAGGCTGTGAGACGAGCGATCATGGAGTGGGGCAGGATCAGGGTCCTGGTGGAGGTGGGCGGATTCCGTCACATGGATCCCGAGGGCCTTGTGGCCAAACTCGGTTTTCTCATGACCCATGCAGGCGAGATCGAGCGCATGGCCGTGGTCTGTCGAAGGGTTTGGATCAAGGCCTGGCTTCAGGCGGGTGGATTGGCGACTCCCGGCGAAGTGCGCGTGTTCGATGTCTCTGAAACAGGGGATGCATGGCTATGGATTCGTCGTTGACGAAGCTGCTCCTGGCGGTTCTGAAGGAGCGCCGGAGCGGATCATTCACGGCCGATGAGCTCATCAATGCCGAAAGAGCTTTCCTGGAGCCCTGCTTTCACGAACAGCCTTTGGGGCCAGTTCCGGACTACCTTGCCATACACGGGTCTGTTTACGGCTGTGTTGCCGAGTATGAGGACAAGATCGAGGAGCTCGATCGCTGGAAGGTCCGGCAGCTGAACCGGTGGTTGAAGGAGCGGATCGGCGGACGATGGCACGTTGACGGTGATGTTTACGAACTCCAGGCGGAACGGGGTGAGGGCTCCGCTCTGGACCGGTTCCGGTTCAGGCGCATTGATGACCATGACCCGAAGATGCGTTAGAAGTTGCAGACCTGGACGGGTTACGTGCTCTGGCTGCTGTTTGGGTCGCTGAGGGCTCAATCCTGACCACTTGGGATTGAAGACTCGGCTGGATGTGTTAAAGTAACTCTTGTGGAAAGCTGAAGACGTGACAACTCTTTTGGAAACCGCTGACTTTTTCTCGAACCCTTGAAAGGGGGAAATCAATGGCCCAGGCGAAGCATGGTGATACGGTCAGAGTACATTATCATGGAACGTTGGAGGATGGCACGGTGTTCAGCTCCACATATGAAGAGAAAGAACCATTTGAGTTCACGATTGGAATGCAGAGTGTGCTCCCGCTATTTGAAGAAGCGATCATTGGAATGAATGAAGGAGAGACCACGAATATTTCCGTCTCTCCTGAAGATGGATATGGAGAACATAAGAAAGAATTTGTGTTTGCGATGGATCGAAAACAGGCTCCTCCAGAATTGCAGCTGGAAGTTGGAAAAAGGCTTCAGATCCGTTCGAATGATGGCAAGTCGGCCATTGCAACTATTGCAGCCATTACCGAGGATAGTGTAATCCTGGATGCCAATGACCCCCTTGCGGGCAAGATATTGAAATTTCAGATCGAGCTTATCAAGATTTTGTAATCAATGGCAGGTCGAGCCGGTTAGAATTGTTCATATATTACCTCCTGGTTCATGTTAGCTTCTACATCTGTTGCTGAATTCTGCCTGAATGGGATGGAGTCTTTCCCCTTGACCTGACGGGCTTCACCCGAATACTGCATCCTGCTCCTACTTCTGCACTTGGGCTCCTCGTTCTTCCTCCATCGCCTCACTGTTCTTCTGCCGGAACCTGTGCTCACGCCTATCGGGTTCAGAGGTGGGAGAACCCGGGCAACAATCCCGCTGATGTTTTCCATCACGGCGCTAACGGAGGTTTGTCATGGGCATGTGGCTCTACGACGACGTCAAGGAAATGGATGATTTCCAGAACTATCAGAAGGAAGTAAGGAAACTGGAAGGGGAGTACCTGGAAATCCGGGTCGTTTTGCGCGATGCCGAACGGGAGCTCGTGAAAGATCCCGAAAGCGAGTATCTGCAGGCGAAGGTGAAGTATCTTCGAAAGCGCCTCAAGCACCTGGAGAGCCAGGCGCCGCGGCTCGCAGCGGATCATCCGCTGGAGATCTCTCTCTGGGCGCCGCCTCACGGATGATGGCGCTCGGGATGAGGAGGCGGCTTTCGCATCCACATTGAGGTTGCGGGGTCGTTGGGGGCTGTGGGAGGTGAGGGATATTACCAGGCATGGAAAGGCTTGACCGGCAGCTGCGTATCAAGGGCTGGAATCAGTCTGCACTGAACAAAGCGAGGATAGCGGTCGTCGGGGACGATGATCTCATGGCCTCGCTGTTCATGCTCTCGGCTTCGGCCCTGGGAATCAACCAGCTGCTGGTGATCGCCCCGGTTTTGAACAGCCGGCTCCTGCATGTCGCCCGGCAAGTCAATTCCGATTTGAATCTGATTCATCTCGAAGGATACTACACGCATCCGATCCTGGATGACCTGTTCCGGGGATGCAGCCTGTTCGTGGATTTGAGCCATTATGGCCTGGCGAACAAACTGCTGCTGGAAAAGGGCTTCCGGAAGGCCATACCGGTGGTCCGAGGCTTCTGCTATGAGCGGGAAGGCGTTCAGGGGTTCAAGGTTTTCACCTACCTGCGGGGGCGTGAATGGCAGGAGCTCGATCAGGTTGTGAGCCCCAACAATCTGCCGGGCAGTCACTTCGACGATGGGGTGCTCGACACGATCGTCGCGGGCATCGTGCTCGAGGAGGTCAAGAGCCTCCTGATGCAGCAGAGGATATCGGCTGCTCTCGTGGGCTATGAAAGAGGGGCATTGAGAAGGGGCAATCCTCGGTCCCGAATTCTGGTGGTGGGCGCGGGAGCGCTGGGAAACTTCGTCGGACTGGGACTGGCCCTTTCGGGATATCGGCGCTGCACATTCATGGACCCCGATGTGGTGGAGGCGACGAACCTCAACCGGCAGGTCTTTTTCTATGATGCCTTGGGACGCAGCAAGGCTGAAACCTTGTCAGAGCGGATGAACGGGCTCTTCGGTATGGAGAGCGGGGCTGTGGCGGGGTATTTCCAGGAAAACACGGATCTGTCGCCTTATGATGTGGTTTTCGATTGTGTGGACAACTTCGAAACGAGGATTGTCTTGAGTGAGGTCTGCAGGGAACAGGGCAAGGTGCTCATCAGCGGCGGAACCAGCGCCGATGCGGGACAGGCGGTCGTCTTCGATCCCGCCAAACCCGGACCCACGCCGGCCGAGCTGCTGGGACTGCCGGAGATTGTCCGTGAGCGGGGTGCCGAGTCGGTTCTCCGGGATCGGGCTGCCTGCACGTACCGGCCCGATCCATCCGTCATCATGACCAACCAGATCACCGCCGGCTTCATGGTGGACTCGTTCCGGATGATGCAGGGCGGTCAGGACGCGAGAAACATTTTCTACAACTCGTCCAGCGATGAACGATTTTGATCCCCGAGGGAGGGTGTACGGTATCCCCGCCCCCAATGGGCGGAGAGGCATCAGCCCCAGCCCCTCGGGATGGTTATGTTTTGATCAGCCCCCTCATACCGCCGGGCGCAATTTTTTTGCCGGTTGCTCGCCTTTTCGGGAGCCGTCTGATCCGGGAGGCTGCCCGAGAGCGGTCATTTCGAGCGACAGCGAGAAATCTCGTTCATCGCAACAGCACGAATTTGTGAGATCTCTCTCTGCTACGCTCCGTTCGAAATGACGAAAAGGTGTTCTCGGACAGCCTCCTGGGCAGTCATTTGGGCCCGGCCGTACTCGTGTCTTCTGGCCACCCTGAACATTGGAAAGGACCGTCGGCGAAGAGGGGCGTCAACCTGAAACTTGAGACTTCCCAGAGCAGGGGGATAGGGGACATTCCACACCATGCAAGCCTGGCGAGGGACTATTCACGGGAGGAAATGAAAGATGTCCGAGATTGAATTGAAGGAAGCTCGAGAAACCAAAGAACAGCAGAAGGTGCTGCCCCTGGTGGTGGAAATCATCCCGGGACAGGCTGCCGAAGGATTGATCGACATCTTCGAGCCGGGAAGTTACGAGGGCCGAACGCTGCGAAAGCTTTGCGACAGCACACTCAACAAGAGAGAGTGGACCATAGAAGAGCAGATCATCATGGAGGACATCAACCGGCAGCTCCAGGGCGGAAAGCTGTTGTGCAGAGGGCGTGAGATTGAAGGCTCTGCAACGGACTATGCGGTTTCAGAGCAAACAGAGGCGGGTGAGGAGTATCTCTACGTCCCCATTCGCGTCATCAAGCCGCAGGAAGGCGGGTTGCGGGCGGTTCAGTGTTTTTGAATCCGGCTCATCGCCCCATCTGCAGCCGGGCGCCATGGGCTGGGACCATCTCCACACAACGGAGTGTCCGGTACTTGGGTCGTCATTCCGGCTGTTTCCAAGCCGGAACCCGCAAAAAAAACGTGGATGCCGGCCAGAAGACTGCCGGCATGACAGGGTGAAAACGGACATATTCTTCTGTGAAACTGTATGGATAAGCGGATCCTGCCCATGTGCCGTCACCCCTCCACGGGCAAGCTCCGCTCAGCCCGTGTCATCCCTTGATTCTAAAGCACTGTGCGGGAAGATCCGCAGGGAGTTCAGGTCGTGTTGCAATTGCTGCGCCCCGGGCTCGATCTGGTCGTCGAGTCGGGATTTCTTTACGTACCGCTCTTGTTCGACCCCGAGATGGCCCGGGAGGTCCGAGAGGTTTTCGGACCGGGAGGATCGGATGGAGGAGCTTTGGGCGGGGCAGCGCTGAAGGAGGTGGACGGTAAGCTGTATCTCAGGTCATTGAATCTGCGATCCATTGCGGCGAATTACGAGAGGCTCGAGCGGGATCATTACGAGCAGGTGAAACGTTCCGTCCTGGGGGAGTCCGCGCAACCCTCGGGCCTCCGGGCCGTATCGCCCAATGGGATGCTTCAGACCATTGTGCTGAAGGTCATGCCTCATTTCGTCCGGAAGAGCAGGGGGCTTGAGAGGCGGTCATTCAGC